>JAIHTM010000151.1 GCA_022713905.1 Collinsella sp. | reverse complement strand
GACTATGGGCGCGTGTGTTGTTTGGCACCTTTACTGATCAATCCAGTGCTGCGCATAGCTCTTAATTTCCTCGGTAAAACCGTCAAGGTCGTCAAGAGTGATCACGTTGTCGATAAGTAAGTTGGCTATCTCGCGGTGCATTGTGCTGCGGCGAATGTCGGTTGCTATTACGCCTGAGGACAGCTTGTCCCTATTGATACGTTCTTCTAGTGCCCAAAATCTACTGGACGCTTCGCCGCTGCCGTTCAGTATCTCGACGTACTGGTCGATGAGCTCCTCCATATGGCGCTCTTGCCATTCAGGGAGTAGCTTCTTAAACAGTTTCCAGTCGCTTTCGGCTACGTCTCGCATATTTCCTCCGCTCGTCAAACCTGTCAAAAAGGGACAGGTTTATTTTGGCAGGTTTTATCTGGGCAAACGCCGGGCAGCCTATGGGCGGTCTGGCGTTTGCTATTTTGCTATCTTCTGCTCGCAGGCGTGGATGAGGTCGTCGTAGTGGGCGATTTTGTAGTTGAGACGATCGAGACCGGCCTGCATTTCGGCAATACGCTCGGTGACCTGGTCGCGCTGTTCTTCGAGAATGGCTTTGCGTGCCGCCATGGTGCCGTCGCCTTGCTCTAGAAGCTGCATGTACTCGATGAGTGCTTCGATTGAAACGTTGGCGCCGCGCATGCACTTTACGAACTTGATACGTGCGCAGTCCTGCTCATCGTAGTCGCGAATGCCATTCTCGTTGCGATGCACACGAGGCAGCAAGCCGATGCGCTCGTAATAGCGCAGGGTGTCGGCCGAAATGCCGTACTCTTTGGAAACCTCGGCAATCCTCATGAGGCAACTCCTTCGATGTCTTTTCAGTTGCGGTGATATAGTTCCTAGATTCGGTCATTTGGGCCTTAAATAGGAACTATATCACCGCAACTTAGGGGAGGAGCGTCGGCTGGGGTTTGCCGGCGGAACGGGGCGGGCTAGGCCTGCTTGCGATGCTTCCATTGTTTGCGGCACCAGTGCATGAGTGCTCCTACGACGGGGATGGTGACGAGGATTACCCACGCAGGATGGGGCTGTCCCAGGCAGAGCCACATGTAGAGGAACCAGGCAATAGCAGCCGCCGGGTAGACACTGCCAATGAGTATAGACAGGCGGCGTCGGTCGATAAAGTCGCCAATGGCGTAGTAGATGGGAATCAAAAAGACGAGGAAGAGTCCCATGCCCCATGTGCCGTAGACAATGCCGAGCGCCAGATAGGCGAGGGCGACAAGCGTGGGGAAGGGAAACTTGTTCCACGCACGTCCGAGCTTGGTGTGGAAATGCTTGCCATGATGGTCGAGCTTGTCGTGTGCTTCCTTCCAGCTGGAAAACGTCTCGCCGTCGATGGTGACGGTGCCGTCGCCATTGGTATGCACGCTATGTCCATCGTCCTCAAGCGTATCGATATGCACGCCGCCTGGCCCCACATGGACCTCTTCACCCTTGCGCTTGTTAGCCACATGGATGCCACTCCAGCCAACATGAACCTCTTCGCCTTTGTTGGGATCAATAACGTGGATGCCGCGCGCGAGGGAGATATCGACAAGTGGCTTATCGCTGCAATCAGCGTGCTCAGTAGAAGCCTCAGCCTCTTCAGCCTTATCTGAAGCTTTGGTGCCGGCGTCGCTGTCCTGTGCCTCATCATCAGCCTGCGGGTCGCCAGTGCTATCCACCGCCTCCCCATACAACAGCTCATCCAGCGATACGCCATACAGCGCGGCGAGCGCAATAAGGTTATCGGTGTCGGGCGAGGATTCGCTGCGCTCCCATTTGCTGACAGCCTGACGACTCACACCCAGCTGGGCGGCAAGCGCCTCCTGAGAAAGCCCGGCAGCCTTGCGGCGATCAACGAGCCGCTGCGCCATCGCAAGATCCATGGTGGTTCCTTTCGTTTGATGGTCGAATTGAATGAGGCGAGTATGTCGAGAACAACCGGTAGCGACCACCATTTCTAGTTAGAATCTGCCCCAACCCTACCGCAACTACCGGTAGCAACCCCTAACGACCAGCCATTTCATGACAAATGTCAGTGCAAGTAGCAGCCAAGAGCCCCCACTCAGTAAGTTGCGGTGGAATAGTTCCTAGATCCAGCCATTTGCGGGCTAAGCAGGAACTATTCCACCGCAACTTACTATCAGATCAGGCGCCCGCAGCAAGAAGACGAATAGCCTCGGCGAGTATGTAAACGCAGGGCCCTCCGACCCCGCCCGACGATTTCGATTGGCGACCTTTGACGGAGTCAAGGGAGGAGCCTAATCGAAATACGTCAGGCGGAGGCCGGAGGGCCCGATGGGAGCAGTTCCTGCCGAGGCTATTCGTCGCCGAAGCTGATGCCCAACGCCTTGGCCTCGCGCACCAGATCACTCTGGGGGTCGACATACTTGAGCTTGCCGGCGACTTCCTCGAGCGGCATGTGGCACATCTTGCCGTCACGCAGGGCGATCATGTAGCCAAACTCGCCGCGTAGGCAGCCGAGTGCCGCCTCGACGCCGCACTGGGTCGCAAAGATGCGGTCCTGGGCGTCGGGCTGGCCGCCGCGCTGCGTGTGGCCGGGGATGGCGACACGGGTCTCGCGACCAGTCTTGGCTTCGATCTCCTTGGCGATGTCGTAGACAATCGAGGGGCTCGTACGCTCGGCGAGCTTCTTCTTGTACTCCTTCTTGGACAGCGCCGCGTCCTCCTTGGAGATGGCGCCCTCGGCGACGGCCACGATGGTAAAGCGGCTGCCGGTTTCCATGCGATGCTCGATGGTCTTGATGACGTTATCCATGTCGTAGGGGATCTCGGGAATCAGGATGACATCCGCGCCGCCCGCGACGCCGGCGTACAGTGGAATCCAGCCAACCTTGTGGCCCATGATCTCGATAACGAACACGCGCCCATGGCTCGAAGCGGTGGTGTGGATGTCGTCGATGCACTTGGTGGCGACGTCGATGGCGCTCGTAAAGCCAAACGTCAGCTCGGTGCCCCAGGTGTCGTTATCGATGGTCTTGGGCAGGGCGATAACGTTGAGGCCCTCTTCGCGCAGGCGGTTGGCGGTCTTGGTGGAGCCGTTGCCGCCCAGCATAAACAGGCAGTCGAGCTGCAGCTTATGATAGGTGTGGACCATTGCGGGTACCTTCTCGACGCCATCGGCCTCGGGAATATCCAGACGCTTGAACGGTGTGCGGCTCGTGCCCAGGATGGTGCCGCCGCGGGTGAGGATACCGCTAAAATCGGCGGGTGTCATGACGCGGAACCTGCTGTAGATAAGGCCCTGGTAGCCGTCCTCAAAACCATAGATCTCGATAGGTTCTTCGCTATTGGTCATAAGCGTTTTGACGATGCCGCGCATGGTGGCGTTGAGCGCCTGGCAGTCGCCGCCACTGGTAAGAAGACCGATCCTGAGCATGATGAATCCTTCCGGGCAAGTTATAACATGCGCATAAGTTTACCCCCGCACACTGTTGATACGGGGGGTAAAACGTGTTAGCTCAAGCGTATGGAAATGTAAGCAACGTCAGGGAACGTAAGGTCGACGGGCCTGGCTCCTTACAGTGCGAAGGCATCGACGTTGCCCCAGTGGCGGCGCAGCGTAATGGCGGCGGCGGGTTCGGTATTGTCAAAGACGACCGACCATTGCGTGTTGCTGGTGATGTCTTCCGGATTGGGCTCTTGCGCTGCGGCACGCAGGGCCTTCCAAGCGACTGCCTCGTCTTGGGCACCGGCGTGGGCGTCAAGGACATCGGCGATTGCGACGGCGCGCTCTTTACCATGGCCCAGCTCGTCATTCTTTTGGTTGGGCAGCACTTCGTCGCCATAGCAAGCGTAGAAGTTCGTAACCTGGCGTACAGGAGTCGCTTTGAAAGCACGGTTCGGATCGCGCGGATCCCACTCTACTACGCGCGCGTCACCGGCGGCGTCGTTGATAAAGAAGTGGTAATCGCGTCCTGCCATGGCGTGCATGTCGTAGGCGGAAAGCAGGTCGACAGCTTCTTGCGTGGTGGCGGCACGGTCGAGCACCAGACGGATGGCGAGCGAGGTATTGATGACGGGGCGTTGCGCGTCCTGGTCACAGGGCTTGGAATCCAGGGTGAGTACGGCAATGGACACGCCGCATTCGTTAACACCGTCGAGCTGGCCAAACGGGCCCATGAGTGCGGCGGCCCGTCCGGCGACGGAGTCAAGCGGAGTGTTATCGCCCAGGTTGTTAAGGGCGGCAAACCCGATGGAGGCATAGCCGCCGCGTGGGTGATTGCGCACCAGCAGCGCCGAGGTGTCGTCCTTAAAGTCGTAATTGCGACCGGTGCGCACGCGGCCTTCGGCATCTACGGCGACAAAAGCGCTGCAGGCAAACTGGGGCGCCTGGACATGTACCGGCACACCGGGCAGCACCTGCGCCACCACGGCATCGATGTAGGCCTGGTCGTCGCGCACGCCAGCGGCGATGATGCGATTAAGATCGTAGTCGTAGGCGATGTCGATTGCGTACAGGTCATAGCCATCCGCGTAGCCGGTCAAGCGTTTGAGCGACGCGGCGGACTTGATTTGCTTGTGATAAACGATACCGGTGGCAGCGGCAAGGCTGACGGCGACTCCCGCGACACCGCAGGCGATGGCAATGTTACGTGGCTTCATGACGGCTCCTCTTGTCCTGTTAGCGTAATTGTCGCAAAAGGTGCACGGGCATGATGGCTCAACTTGGCGAGCGGCGTGGGATTAAACATGGAATGAAAGGCGCGGTGCTGGCGTGGCGGGGTATGCTGGAGGGGACCATCAACCCAGCGAAAGGGGAGAGCATGACGGATCAGGAAACGTCCGAGCGCGTGCACGTGACTGCCGACGATATCGAGGCCGCCAACGACCTTATCGACTTTATCGAGGCATGCCCCAGCATGTTCCATACGGCGGCGACCATTATGGCCGAGCTCGACGAGGCGGGCTTTACCTACCTGCCCGAGAATGCGGCGTGGGACATCGAGCCGGGCGGGCGTTATTACACGCAGCGCAACACCTCGAGCGTTATCGCCTTTAAGGTGGGCGAGGACCTGGCCGCGACGTGGGGCGAGGACGGCGTTGCCGGTGACTATCATTTTCAGCTCACGGCGTCGCACAGCGATTCGCCGACGTTTAAGGTCAAGGCCGTGCCCGAGCTTGACGGCGCGGGCGAAACGCTGCGCCTGAACACCGAGGCCTACGGCGGCATGATCGACTACACCTGGTTCGATCGCCCGCTGGCGCTCGCGGGCCGCGTGCTGGTGCGCGAGGGCGACCGTATTGAGAGCCGTCTGCTTGCCACCGAGCGCGAGGTCGCTATTATCCCGAGCCTTGCCATCCACATGAACCGCGGCGTTAACGAGGGCTTTGCGCCCAACCGCGCCGTCGACCTTTGCCCGCTCATCAGCGCCGGCGAGCTTAAGCAGGGCGACTTTGATGCTCTGATCGCCGACGAGCTGGACGTTGAGCCCGAGCAAATCTTGGGTCGCGACCTGTTCCTGGTCAATCGTCAGGATGCGCGCATTTGGGGCTGGGCCGACGAGTTTATCTCGACGCCCAAGCTTGATGACCTGGCCTGCGCCTACACCTCGCTGCAGGCATTTTTGGGTGCCGAGAACGCGCGCGACGTCTCGGTCTTCTGCTGCTTCGATAACGAGGAGGTTGGTTCCGAGACCAAGCAGGGCGCCATGTCGACGTTCTTGGCCGACGCGCTGCGCCGCATCAACGGATCGCTGGGCTTTGACGACGAGTCGTATCATCGCGCCCTTGCCGCATCGATGCTCGTGAGCTGCGACAACGCGCATGCCGTGCACCCCAACCACGCCGAGAAGTGCGATGCGCGCAACCAGGTTGTGCTCAACGGCGGCATCGTCATCAAGGAAGCCGCCAACCAGCACTACTGCACCGATGCCTTTAGCCGCGCGGTGTTCCAGGCTATCTGCGATGACGCCGATGTGCCCACGCAGGCCTTCGCCAACAAGAGCGATATGGCCGGCGGCTCCACGCTCGGTAACCTGTCCAATATGCAGGCGAGCATGCATGCCGTGGACGTGGGCCTGCCGCAGCTGGCCATGCACTCAAGCTACGAGACCGGCGGCGTGCGCGACGTGATGTACGCCATCCGCGCTCTCACCGCGTTCTACGAGCGTAACCTAACCATCAACGGCGCCGAAAGCGTAGAGCTCTAAAATCGACCAAAATGGGATGACAATTTTGGCAGGTTTTATCTGGGCAAATGCCACAACGCCAACGGCAAGACGGAACTGCTAAGGCTTGCAGATAAAGCTGGCGCCAGCGAAACGTCGCAGGTAGAGCAAAAGTCAGCGAGAGCCCGCCAGAGCGGCAATCTGACGTTCAATCGTCGGGCATGGCCAAAAGGCCTATGCCCT
>JAIHTM010000150.1 GCA_022713905.1 Collinsella sp. | reverse complement strand
CCTTTTATACTGGATTTTATAGATATGCGAGTCGTTTACTCCATACCCAGCAGCTCGCGCATCTGGGTTGCGTAGTTAGATGCCATATTGCCGTAGACAATCTGCACGCCGCCGTTGACATGCACGATGCCACGCGCTTCGAGCTTTTCGGTAAACTCGGCGTCATCAACCACCTTGTCACAGTCATTGAGCTGGATGCGCAGACGGGTGAAGCAGGCCTCGACAGACTTAATATTGTTGTCGCCGCCCACTGCCTCAACGATGGCGGGAATGAGGTCGCTAATCACGGTCTTGGGAGCCTTTTCGGCCTCATCGTCGGACTCTTCCTCGCGGCCGGGAGTCTTAAGGTCCTTCTTAAGAATGATGAACTTGAAGACGAAGTAGTACACCACGAAGTAGATGGGGCCGAGGAACAGGATAACCTGCCAGTTGGAGCCCTTGGCTGCACCCATAATGCCGTTAAAGATCAACGACAAGAGCGGGCCGCCGAAGGACGCGGAGCCAGCCACGTTGAACTGCAGGATATAGGTCAGCGCATAGGCAAGACCAGCCATGAGAGCGTGGAACACGTAGAGGATGGGCGCGATAAACAGGAAGGAGTACTCGAGCGGCTCGGTAATGCCGGAGAGGATGCAAGGCACCACGATGGCAATCATGAGCGCTGCGGTCTTCTTCTTATTCTTGGGAAGCGCCGTCTTGTAGAAGGCGAGCGCAGCGCCAGGCAGGCCGAACATGGCGAAGATAACCTTGCCGTTCATGACAAAACGGCTGACCTCGATGTTAAACGGCGTGCTGGGAGAGCCCAGGATCGCGTTGTAGATATTGATAGCGCCCTGAACAGTCTGGCCGTCGATGGTCTCGACGCCACCGAGCGACGTGAAGAAGAACGGCAAATAGACAAAGTGATGCAGGCCAAAAGGCAGGAGCATGCGCTCGCCGGCGCCGTAGACAAATGCACCAAAGGCACCCGTAGTCTTGATGAACTCGGACAGCGCACCGAGAGCGTTCTGAATAAACGGGAAAACAAAGGACATGACCAATGCGAGGATGCTGCATGAGAGCAGCGTCACCGCCGGGATAAAGCGCGTGCCGTTGAAAATGGAGAACACGGCAGGCAGCTCAATCTTGTAGTAACGGTTATGCAACCATGCGACGATTGCGCCCACCAGAAGACCGCCGATAACGCCAGTGTCGAGCGTGGTGATACCGAGGATCGTGCTCTGGCCCGTCGTAAGATTCGCGGGATCGATGACACCAGTCGCCGTAAGGAACGTGCCCATCACGGAGTTCATGCACATGTAGCCCAAAAAGCCACAAAGCGCCGCGGTAGCCTTCTCGGACTTGGCGAAGCCATAGGCGAGACAAATCGAGAAGATAACCGGGATGTTGTTCATAACGATGCTGGCAGCGGCCTTGAGAATCGAAAAGAAGATCGCAAAGCCCGGAGCAGCAAGCCAGGGAACAGCTGCCGTAAGGGTGGGGCTGGTAAAGGCATTGCCAAAGCCCTGAAGGATGCCGGCGATTGGCAGGATCAGGACAGGCGTCATGAGGACTTTGCCCAGACGCTGGAACTTTGCCAGCAGCTCATCTTTGTTCATGGGATACCCCTCTTAAAGAAACGGGGCGTGCAGTTCTACAACCCACACGCCCCATAACAGTTATCAAGCGCTATGGAACTAGCTACTTAAGCTCCGGCCAGTAATCCTTATTGGCCTCGATGAGCTTGTCGAGCACTTTGCGAGCCTTCTTTGCGTCACCGACCAGACGATTAAGCGTGAGTGCCTGCAGAGCCTTCTCGTAGGAACCCTCCATCCAAGCCTCAACAGTCAGGCGCTCATAGGCGTACTGGTTCTCCATAAGGCCGCGATAGAAGGTACCGATCTTGCCAACAGCATAGGGCTGCGGGCCATTGGCGCCCACGCTTGCCGCGACCTCGACCATGGCGTCATCGGGCATGCCCTCGATAATGCCGTTGTTGGGCACGATGACAATGAAGGTCTTGTTGGTGTTGCGATAAATGGCCGAGGTGATTTCCACGATCATATCGCCATGAGCGTCGTTTTGCACAACCGAGGAGTTCTTTGCGGTGCCGACTTTGGCAACACGCTCGCACTCGGCGAACACGCGCTTTTCACGACCGTTGATAACCTCGTCGGAGCGAGTGTAGTCGGGGTCGAGGTGAGCGACCTTGTACTCGGGATACAGATAGTACTGCAGATAAGTGTTGGGCAGATAGTCGGGGAAGTCCTCGAGCATGTCCTTGACCATGGCGTAGGTATCAAGCCAGGACTGGTCACGCTGCTCGGCATCGGCAGGAAGGAAGCCGTTCTTCTCCGTGTATTCCTTAATCTGCGGGACGAGGTCATGGCCCTCTTCATCGTAGATGTGCTTGAACCAACCGAAGTGATTGAGGCCGAAGTACACGGGCTCCGTCTTGCTCATATCGCGACCGAGCAGGCGACCGTAAGAGCGCATGAGGTTGACAGGCTGGTCGCAGATGTTGAGGACGCGATGCTCATCGGGCAGGACGCGCTCGAGACCATATGCCACAATAGCAGCCGGGTTGGTGTAGTTGATAATCCACGCCTCCGGGCTATGAGCGCGAACGTCGTTGACGATCTCAACCATGTCATGCATGGAGCGCATACCGTAAGCCATGCCGCCAGGGCCCACCGTTTCCTGGCCGATGATTCCCATATGCAGCGGAATCTTCTCGTCCTTGCTGCGCATCTCGTAGCCGCCGGTACGAATCTGGCAGAGCACAAAGTCAACGTCGGTGTATGCCTCGTCCTTATCGGTGGTGTAACCAAACTCCACACCGGGCTCCTCCTCGGCAAAGAGGATCTTGCCAAACTCGCCGATCGGACGCTGACGCTCGGCATCGATGTCATAGAGCATCACGCGGTTCAGCGGCAGAATGTCCATGTGCTTGGTCAGGGCTTTAAGAATGCCAGGGCACCACGTGGAGCCGCCGCCAACGATCACAATATTGAGCTTATCCTTCATGTTCCGTCCCTCCAGGGTTGGCTGATCGGTGTTCTCGAAGACCTTGGGCTCCGCGGTTGTCCTCGGCTTGCTTCGTTTCGATTGATATTTTGCGACATAAGGTCATTTGCGAGTCCCCGTGTGGGCCAATGCGAAACGGGGACACATGATTTCGCTCACGACACAGATATGTGTAGGCAAACACGCGCGTTTGCCCAGTTCATGGGCAATAGGCAATCTTGACCGATTACCGATTTCTCACCTGGCTACACAAAGCGGTACCATATATACGGCGAGGTGCGAGGGGCTGAAACATCTTATGAAAGATCAAGAATCTTTTTATGATCATGTGCGAGCTGGCGAGAGCAAGCTCAACGATCTCGAAAGCGAGATCATGCGCTACATCATCGAGCTGCGTGATGATATTGACGATGTCACGCTTAAGAGCGTTGCTGAACGGTTCTTCGTCGCTCCCAATACAATCGTCAGGCTTGCCCATAAGCTTGGCTTCTCGGGGTTTACGGAGCTCAAACAATCGTATTCCGCCTCGCTCGACCGCAATCGATTCACTATCGAGGCACTTCCTCTTGATACCCAGCTCGTACAGACCAAAGATCTGCTTAACGACCGGGTCATCGATTCGGTTGTGAGTCTTATCCAGGACGCCTCGCATATCGTGTTCTTCTGCTCGGGTTTTTCGAAGTACCCGTGCCTCGAAATGGCTGAAAAGCTCAAAATAATGGGCAAGAATACCGACACGCTCAGTGAACGCCACGTCATGAGGCATTACGCAGAACTGCTTGGCAAAAACGACCTGGTCTTCAGCGTTTCAGTCAGCGGTGAGACGCAGGTGTCTATTGACGCCACATCGATAGCCAAAACGCGCGGATGCAAGGTCGTCACGCTCACCGGCTTTTCTCGAAATTCTCTCTCGAAACTAGCCGACTACCCCATCTACACCGTGCAAAAAGAAATCCGCTTGGGCAGCATGGACCTCGACAGTCGATTGATGTTCTATTACGTTTTCGAATTGATATTTGAGCGTTACTTCAAACTGGCCAAGAAATAAAACTTGGCATGCGTCCGGCTTCGACCCTTTAGCAGCCTTCTATATGAAAGGTATCGTCCTATGCAACGCGTACTGTTTATCTGTCATGGGAACATCTGCCGCTCGACGATGGCTGAGTCCGTGTTTACCGAGCTGGTGCGCCGCGCTGGGCGCGCGGGCGAGTTTGTCATCGATTCTGCAGCGACCTCGACCGAGGAGATCGGCAACCCGCCGCACCACGGTACCGTTGCCAAGCTACGCGAGGTCGGAATCCCCGTCGTCGCCCACCGCGCGCGCCAGGTGCGTCGCGCGGAGTATGGCGACTGGGATCGCATTGTCTATATGGATGCTGAGAACGCGCGCGGCCTGCGTCGCATCTTTGGCGACGACCCCGACGGCAGGATTACGCGCTTGCTCGACTGGACCGATCGCCCCGGCGACGTGGCCGATCCCTGGTATACCGGCAATTTCGATGCCACCTACCGCGACGTGCTCGCCGGTTGCGCCGCTATGCTCGAGCAGCTGTAGGTTCGCGGAGGCACGAACCTCGCGAGCCGCGTCATCGGCATACAGATCGAGCGTGGATTTTCTCCCACTTTGAGCATTCAAGTGCGCTCTAGACGGGAGAAAATCCACGCTCATTATCTCGGATAGCGGATGCGACAAAGGCACTATCCCTTTGTCGCGTCGGGGACTGTCCCTAGACCGGCTTGACCTCCAGCTTTATCCCCTCGGCACAGGAGTCACCCAAAACATCCGAAAGGGCCC
The DNA here is from genome assembly GCA_022713905.1 of Collinsella sp. Classification (GTDB taxonomy): domain Bacteria; phylum Actinomycetota; class Coriobacteriia; order Coriobacteriales; family Coriobacteriaceae; genus Collinsella. The sequence continues at coordinate 1,627 of JAIHTM010000150.1, read as the reverse complement.
AGGTCGCATATAGCGGCAAATAAAGAACAGCTCCGCTGCGTTCAACGTTGCCTCTCGAGAAAACAATCCCGAGCCTTACACCATATTCGGCCGTATCAAGCACATGGCCGAGCGCGGCGTGCGCGTGGTAATAGGAACCCGATTTAACCTCGATCGGAACAGCTGTTCCATCCGGTCCGTCGACCACAAAGTCCACTTCGCCGCGCTTCTTTGTCTGATAGTAGTAAAGCTGGCGATTTTGGGCAGCCAGCTGCTGGGCCACCACGTTTTCGTAAATACCGCCCAGATTGGGTTCCTTGCTATCAAGATACGCCGCCTGGGCGACGCCAACGGGGTAGCGCGCCATCAACATGCCCGTATCCGATTGGTATAGCTTGAACTGCGATGGCCGTGCCGTCTTGAGCAGGGGCGACTTTGGCTCGGTTACGATATCCGCCTTGAGAGCAACGCCGGCATCGACAAGCCAGACAAAATCTCGCTGGTACTTGTCGTAATGCGCCTTGGGGTCAATGGAATTGAGCACGAAGCGTTTGTTTTCGCCCTCGAGCATAATAGGGAGCTGATCGTAAATGCTCTGCACCTGAAGGGCTCGCCCGCTTGCATACTTGGAGATATCCCGCCGGTACTGTTCGTTGAGCTCTGACTGTAGCTGACGAACAGAGGCAAGGTCGCCCCGCGTGTCAAGGAAACGCTGCACGACCTCTGGCATTCCACCGACAACGGTATAGGTCCTGAAGTTTGCCATCATCGCGTCGTGAATGTAATCAGGAATGGGCTTCTCGCTGATACACGCGTCGCGTATCGTTTGGCGAGCTCCCTCGCTCACCCCGATCGCCCAGCAAAACTCCTCAAAATCGAGCGGGAACATCCTAAGCTCGTGAACATATCCCACGGGATAGGACCTAACGCCCTTGAACTGGGTCCCGAGCATTGACCCCGAAAACGCCCAGCGGCACCTCCCGTCCTCAACAAGGAACTTTGCCATCGTCATGATGTCGGGGGCCTCTTGGACCTCATCGATAAACACGAGCGTTTTGCCCGGTGCTATCGGCTTTCCCGAGAGAAGCGTCACCCTGCTGATGAAATCGTCGGCATCCCGTGCCTCGAGAAGAGCATCTTTTGCCTGGCGATTTTCCGCGAGATTGAGCTCGATATAGGTTGCGTAGTTTGACTTACCGAACTCGCGAATCGAGTAGCTCTTACCGATTTGGCGAGAACCCGTGACGAACAACGCCTTTCGTTCAATGGATCTCTGCCAACAATCAAGCTCATCAGCGATTTTCCTGCGCAACATAAGCTCTCCCATCGCCTCGATAAATGAAATGCAGATATTTATATCGACTATTATCGATGAAATGCAGAGATTTTTAGTACCGAAATTTGATGAAATGCAGAAATTTGAGCTTACTCGCGCATAGAACAACGACGCGTGCGCCTAAGCATGGGCATAAGTGAGGTCGGGATTCTCGCATACAAATCGAGCGAGGACTATCTCCCACTTTGAGTGCGAAATTGCGCCCAAAACGGGAGATAATCCACGCTCGATATTTCGACGGGAGAAAATCCTCGCTCGGTTACTCGTCGACGATCTCGGCAAGCCAGACGTTCAGAGTATCGACCTCGGGGC
>JAIHTM010000149.1 GCA_022713905.1 Collinsella sp. | reverse complement strand
ACTCAATGCCGGTTTTACCGACACCTGGCGCGCGGCCAATCCGGACGTCGAAGGCGTCTACAGCTGGTGGAGTTATCGTTTTAACGCCCGCAAGAACAACGCCGGCTGGCGCATCGACTACTTCTTGGTGAGCGACACAATCGCTGGCAACGTACGCGACACCGGCATCCGCGGCGACATCTTCGGCAGCGACCACTGCCCCGTCACCCTCACGCTAGAGCTCTAGCCCCAAGTAATTCCTGGGGGACGGAGGAAAACAGATCATGTGACCCCTCTCCCCCTATAAGCTGCGGTGGAATAGTTCCTGTTTGGGCAGCAAATAGCCAAAAACGAGAACTATTCCACCGCAAGTTCGCGAGGAAACGCGAAATGCCCTACAGCCCGTATTTCACGACGACACGGTTAATGCGACGGCACCAAGGCTTGTACAAGGCGGCCAAAAACACGCAGGTCGCAAGGCCGTGCGTAATATCGAACGGCACTGCCGTGGCAAGACGCGCCACGGCACCCGCCCAAGTAAGCGGCTGTACAAATCCAATGATGTCATACGCGTTGATCACCACGCCGTACAGCAAACCCGAAGCAAAGCCGTAGGTCAGTAGCGCCGGCATGCGCACGGTGCCATCGGCGCGGTCGAATGCACCCGCATACGCCAGCGCACCGCCAACGTATCCCACGAGCCCCCAGGCATACATCTGCCACGGCGTCCACATGCCCTGTCCAAAAAAGAAATTGCTGGTCAGCGCCGCCAGCGCGCCAACCATAAAACCATTGCGACGGCCAAGCGTCGCCCCCGCGATAATGGCGATGGCGCTCACCGGTTTAAAGTCGGGAATGGGCCCAAACAGGATGCGCCCCGCCGCCGCCAGCGCCGCCAACACCAGCGTGGGCATAATCTGGCGCAAACCCGGACGAGATGCCTCGTAACCCGCAAAGAACAGCGCAAGCACCAGCGCCACCACAACCAGCATGGCCAACGCTGCCTGCCCAACACCCGACAGCAACGCCGCAGCCATCACCGCCGGCACCGCCAACAACAGCGGGACCTCCAGTTTTGCAAGCAAGCGCGAGGAGCGACAGTCCGTCATCCCATCACGCCCTATAGAACACGTTGTCGGCAAAGAAGTCGGCCGGGGGCTCCATGCAGGCAATCTCGCCGTCAAACATCATGGCGACGTCGTCGGCTACCTGCTCGGCAAAGTCCAAATCGTGCGTAGCCATGATGACGGTGCCGCCAGCCTTCGCATGGTCACGCAGGGCGCGGGCGATGATGCGGCGGCTGGCCAGGTCCAAACCCTTGGTGGGCTCATCGAGCAATAGCAGCTCGGGGCCAATCAACAGCAGCTTTGCCAACGCAAGCAGCTGGCGCTGACCGCCCGAAAGATCGTACGGGTGACGCGCCTCCAAGCCCGCCAGACCCAGACGCGCTGTCTGCTCCCGTGCTGCGGCCTCGTCGTATCCGCAGGTCGAGGCCCATTCCATCAGCTCGTCGCGCACCGTCTCGGCAACCAGCAGGGCCTTGGGGTTCTGCGGCAGCAGCGCAGCCGAGGCCACCCTGCGCACCATGCGACCACGCTGCAGCTTGGCAGTCTTGGCCAGCACCGAAAGCATCGTCGACTTGCCGCAGCCGTTACCGCCCACGATCGCATGCACCGCACCGGCCGAAAACGCCACGTCGAGCCCACGCAGCACCCAACCGCCCGCGCGATTGTAGCGAAACCAGCCTTCCGACAAGGTGGTAGCCGACCCGCCGTACATTTTTTGGAGTATTCTGCTTCCATCCGTGCGCGGGAACGCTTCCGAGCCGTTCTCGAGCGACGTTTGCGCCACAAATTCGGACGATTTGTCCAATTCCGAACTTTTTTTCGCGCTCGATACGTCCCCGGGCGGCTCCAGAGAGCCCAAATTGTCCTCACGCCTGCTGAATACTCCGTTTTTTGCACATCGGATGGCACCCCACCCCAACATGTCGTCGGAAAACAGCGATTCTCGGCGTCCCAAAGAAGCCATATCCGCCACCTCGCGCACGCGACCGTCCTCAATCCGGTACGCACACGTCGCGTATTCGAGCATTGGGCGCGGCTGATGCGTCGCCACAACAACCGTGCAGCCCAGCTCGCGATTCACACGAAACAGCGCGTGCAGGAAATTCTTCTCCGCAACCGGATCAAGCTGAGACGTGGGCTCGTCGAGTAGCAGCACACGCGGACGCAGTGCCAGGACGGCGGCAAGCGACAGCAGCTGCTTGCGGCCACCCGAAAGCGTATCGGTATCACGATGAAGCCAGTCCTCCAGACCAAAGAAATAGCTGGTCTCGGCAACACGGCGGCGCATCTCGTCGCGCGACACGCCCAGATTCTCTAGGCCAAACGCCATCTCGTGCCACACGGTTTCGCACACGATCTGGTTCTCGGGATCCTGGAACACATAACCCACGCGCTCCGCCGATGCCCGCACATCCATGTCGGCGACGGGCTCGCCCAGCACGCGCAGCTCGCCGGAGCGCGTACCCGCCGGCGCGATCTCGGGCTTGAGCAGCGACAGCAGCGTCGACTTGCCCGAACCGGTACCGCCAACAAGCAGTGCAAACGCACCTTGGGAAACAGACCAGTCGAGCCCCTCGAGCACCGCAGCATCAGCATCGGGGTAGGCAAAGCTCAGGCTCCGCACCTCAATCGCCGGCATATCCGGGCCGCACGCCGCGCCCGACACCGGGCCCCTATCCAACCGAGCCATCAGCCAAACCTCTTCTCATCAATCGCGTGCAACGCGCAAGGCAGCACCATCCAGGCAGCGTACACAACATAGCCCGGCCACGGCGCCGGCACCAAGAGCTGAGGATAAAACGAATACTGCGTCGTCGCGGTCCACGCCACTGTCACCGTGACCACGCCAAACAGTGCAAGCCCAACCAGCGCGGCAACATCGCCGCGCCCCAGCCGATACCGCGCATACGTCGTACGACGCGTCGCGGCACCCCACCCGCGCGAGCGCATCGCGTCCGCGCGCTCCAGCGAATCTTCCATGCCCCAGCCCATCAACACACTCGATGCCCGCAAACGCGAACGCACGGGGTCGGCCGGCGCGCGGCCCGGTGCATCGATCGCATCCTGCACCGCCAGCACCGTACGACCGCGGCGCAAAAACTGCGGGATAAGCCTCATGCACATCGAGATCATGAGCGCGATCACCGGCGCGGCATTACCCAGCAGCGCGAGCACCTTGTCGTATTCGAGCATCGACGCCGCGGCCTCAAACCACAGCACGCTCGCCACAAACAGCCCGCCCATGCACAGGCCGTAAACCATGCTCTCTAGATACACCGCACGCATGCCAATACGAAACAGCTCCGTCGAACCCGAAGCGCTAAACAGTGGATTGACCAGCGCGATAATCAAAATCACCGGCAGCTGCCAGCGGAGTGCGCCCAGCGTGCGGGCAGCCCCACGCGTCGCAAATCCATACGCCAGCCCGCCCGCAAGTGACAGCGCAATCAGTACCGGCTGCATCGAGAACATAGTGAGCCCCAGCGTCAGCACTATATAGAGTGCCGGCACAGCCGGATGCGACATCGAGAATGCCGCGACGGGCTCGCCGCCAAACCCCTCTCGTATGTTGTCCACGGGTACCCCCGTCCCCTCGCTCAAACGACAGCTCCGCAGCACCGCCAACGCCGCACGCAAGCAGCGCAAACGCCACGCCGGCGGCGCAAGCCTCAACCGCCGCAAACCAATCGTTACGCGCTCGTCATATGCCTGCGGTATCATATTGCGCCGTGTATCGTTTCCAAACACACGTCTCTATAACGTAACAGGAGATCACATGGACGCAACCGCAATTATCCTCGCTGCCGGCGAGGGCACCCGCATGAAGTCGAACCACTGCAAGGTTTCGCACAAGATCCTGGGTAAGCCCATGGTCCAGTGGATCGTCGACGCTACCATCAAGGCCGGCTGCAGCCGCGTCGTGGTTGTCATCGGCAGCCACGCCGACGAGATGCGCGCCCTCATCGACGGCGCCTACGCCAGCAGCGCCACCAAGGTCGAGTGCGTCGAGCAGACCGAGCGTCTGGGCACCGGTCACGCCGTGAAGGTCGCGCTCGAGGCCTGTGGCATCACGCAAGGCCCCGTCGTGGTGCTCAACGGCGACCTGCCGCTCATCACTGCCGACACCGTCGCCAAGTTCGCGCAGACCGTCGCCACCGGCGAGCTCGCCTGCACCGTCATGACCATGACCCCGCCCGATCCTTTTGGCTACGGCCGCATCAAGCTGGGTGCCGATGGTCAGATCGAGCGCATCATCGAGCAGAAGGACTGCACGCCCGAGCAGGCCGCCACGCTGCTGGAGTGCAACGCCGGCTGCTACGCCTTTGACGGCGCGCAGCTCGCCGCCCACATTAACGAGATCGGCAACGACAACGCGCAATCCGAGTACTACCTGCCCGACATGCTCGAGATCCTCAAAGGCCACGGCCAGGCTGTCTCCATCTTCCACTGCGACGACTACCGCGACGGCCTGGGCGTCAACAGCCGCATCCAGCTCGCACAGCTCACCGCCATCGCGCGCGACCGCATCAACGAGCACTGGATGGCCGAGGGCGTTACCTTCATCGACCCCACGCAGGCCTGGATCGGCCCCGATGCCACCATCGGCCGCGATACCGTCGTGTGGCCGCAGACGCACCTGATCGGCCACGTCACCGTGGGCGAGGAGTGCCAGCTTGGCCCCAACAGCCGCCTCACCGACACCACTGTCGGCAGCGGCTGCACCATCGATGAGACCATCGCCATCGAGGCCGTCATCGAGAACGGCGTCGACTGCGGCCCGCGCGCCTACCTGCGCCCGGGCACCCACATGCTCGACGGCTCCAAGGCCGGCACGCACGTGGAGATCAAGAAGTCCACGATCGGCGAGGGCTCCAAGGTGCCGCACCTGTCCTACATCGGCGACACCACCATGGGCTCCGGCGTCAACGTGGGCGCGGGCTCCATCACCTGCAACTACGATGGCGTGCACAAGCACAAGACCGTCATCGGCAAGGACGCCTTCATTGGCTCCGACACCATGATGGTCGCGCCCGCCCAGATCGGCGACGGCGCGCTCGTGGCCGCTGGCTCCGTCATCACCGAGCCGGTCCCGGCCGACGCACTTGGTCTGGGCCGCGCCCGTCAGGTAAATATTGAGGGCTGGGCCGCCGATTACCGCCGCCGCCTGCACGAGGACGACGAGGTATAACGTTTTACCAAGCACAAAAGGAGCTGCTCCATGGGGGCGGCTCCTTTTTCTATCGTGACCTGCGCAACCGGATGAGTGGTCGGTTCGTGTCCGTTGGCGGTAAAGACGTTATCAAGACTCGATAAACCCCGCCGCGCGGTTACAATGCAACAAGGCATCTATATGGCATTCGATGTATAAAGGAGAAGGGTAATGCCGATTAATGATCCCGAGAAGTCGGAGAATATGCGCAAGTCCATCCGCGTGTATTCCGGTTCCTCCAACCGTCCCCTCGCTCAGAAGATTGCTGAGTACCTTGGGGTCGAGCTTTCGGGCCTTACGCTAAAGCAGTTCGCCAATGGTGAGATTTACGCCCGCTACGACGAGACCGTCCGCGGCGCCGACGTCTTCCTGATTCAGTCCGTGGCCGGCGGCAACGTCAACGACATGCTCATGGAGCTGCTCATCGCCACCGACGCTGCCAAGCGCGCATCCGCCCGCTCCATCACCGCCGTTATCACCCACTACGGCTATGCCCGCCAGGACCGCAAGGCCGGCCCGCGCGAGCCCATCACCGCCCGCCTCGTCGCCAACCTGCTCGAGCGTGCCGGCGTCAACCGCATCATCACCCTCGACCTGCACCAAGGCCAGATCCAGGGCTTCTTCGATATCCCGGTTAACCACCTGTCCGCACTGCCGCTGTTTGGCCAGTACTACAACGACATGCACTTCGACACCGACAACCTGGTTGTCGTCTCCCCCGACGTGGGTCGCGCCAAGGCCGCCAAGAAGCTGTCCGACATGCTCGGCTGCGACCTGGCCATCGCCCACAAGGGCCGCCCGCGCCACAACGCCGCCGAGGTCATGGGCATCATCGGTGACATCAAGGGCAAGACCTGCATCATCAACGACGACATGATCGACACCGCTGGCACCCTGTGCGCCAACGTCAAGGAGCTCAAGGCCATGGGCGCCGGCGACATCTACGTGTGCGCCACCCACGGCATCTTCTCCGGCCCGGCCATCGAGCGCCTGAACGACGCCCCCATCGTCGAGTGCGTCGTCACCGACGCCATCCCCGTCGAGGTCGGCGGCAAGATCAAGACCATCTCGGTCGCCGAGGAGTTCGCTCAGGCCATCTCCGCCGTTTACCACGAGGAGCCCGTCTCCACGCTCGTCGGCGGCGACTTCGCGCTGTAGTCGCATCGTCCTTG
>JAIHTM010000148.1 GCA_022713905.1 Collinsella sp. | reverse complement strand
GCCACGGACTTCTTGGCCTTGGTAATGATGGCCTTCTGGCCGGTGATCTTGGTCAGATCGCCCACAACGGCCTCCAGAACCTTGGAGTTGTCACGGGCCTCGCCGCAGCCGCAGTTCACCACGATCTTATCAATCTTGGGGATCTGCATGACGGACTTGTAGCCAAACTTCTGCATCAGAGCAGGAGCGACCTCGGCCTGGTACTTCGCCTTCAGGTTGGGCACTTTCTTATCAGCCATTATTGTTCACTCCTCCTCTCTCAGATCTCGGCGCCGCACTTCTTGCAGACGCGCAGCTTGTTCTTGCCGTCCTTCTCGTGACCGACGCGGGTAACCTTACCGCACTCGGGGCAAACGAGATTGACGTTGGAGGCGTCGATGGGAGCCTCCTGCGAAACGATGCCGCCCTGCTGGATGGCAGCGTTGGGCTTGACGGCCTTCTTGACGACCGAAACGCCCTCGACAACGACCTTGTTCTCGGCGGGGAGAGCACGCAGGACAACGCCCTGCTTGCCGCGATCCTTACCAGAGAGAACCTGGACCTTATCGCCCTTCTTGATATACATATATCTCCCCTAACTACAGGGTCTCGGGAGCGAGCGAGACGATCTTCATGTACTTCTTGTCACGAAGCTCGCGAGCGACGGGCCCGAAGATACGGGTGCCGACGGGCGAACCATCGTTGTTGATGACAACGCAGGCGTTCTCATCAAAGCGAATGTAGGAGCCATCCTTGCGGCGGATCTCCTTAACGGTGCGAACGACGACGCAACGGACAACGTCCTTCTTCTTGACGTTGGCGCCAGGGGTAGCCTCCTGGACAGCACCGATGAACACATCGCCGATGCCTGCATAACGACGCTTGGAACCGCCAAGCACCTTGATGCAGCGAATCTTGCGAGCGCCGGAGTTGTCGGCGACGTTCAGCATGGTTTGCATCTGAATCATGGTAGATGTTCCTCCGAACTAAGAACCGAAGAGAGGTGCGCAGCCTTTAGACGGCCTGTGGTATGCAAACCAGGCATACGCACATCTTCGGAAACGTACAAGTCGTAAGAGCGACTGCTTATTTAGCGCGCTCGACGACCTCGATGAGGCGCCAACGCTTCATCTTGGACATAGGACGGGTCTCCATAACGCGGACGGTATCGCCCACGCCAGCCGTGCACTCCTCGTCGTGAGCGTGCAGCTTCTTGGAGCTGGTCATCATCTTGCCGTACTTGGGGTGACGCTTGCGCTCGGTGATGGTGACAACAATGGTCTTGGCACCGGAGACGGAGGTAACGACACCCGTACGGACCTTACGCGAGTTACGCGAATCAGTCATGTTCTCTCCTTAGGTCCTACTCGGCGACAGCGGACTTCTCCGCTGCGATCTCGCGGGCGCGCTGCTCCGTGAGGACGCGAGCGATGTCCTTCTTCACGGTGTTGACGCGAGCGGTGTTGTCCAGCTGGCTGGTGGCCATCTGGAAACGAAGGTTAAAGAGCTCGGCGCGCATTTCCTTCAGCTTCTCAACGAGCTGAGCGTCCGAGAGCTCACGAATCTCTGCGGGCTTCATTAGTTCTCCTCCTTGGCGGCGGCGGCGTCCTCAGCAGCCCACTTGGCCTCGAGAGCGGCCTCCTCAGCCATCTCCTTCTCGATGCGCTGCTCAGCGTTCTTGGCAGCAACAATCTTGGTCTTGATGGGGAGCTTGTGCTGCGCAAGACGCAGAGCCTCGCGAGCGACCTCCTCGGGAACACCCTTGACCTCGAACATGATGCGGCCGGGCTTGACGACGGCCACCCACTCCTCGGGGTTACCCTTACCAGAACCCATGCGAGTCTCGGCAGGCTTCTTGGTGATGGGCTTATCGGGGAAGATCGTGATGTAGACACGACCGCCACGCTTCATGTAGCGGGTCATGGCAATACGAGCGGCCTCGATCTGACGGTTGGTGATCCAATGGGCCTCGAGAGCCTGGATACCAAACTCGCCGAAATGCAGCTCGGTATTACCCTTGGCCTGGCCCTTCATGGAGCCACGCTGCACCTTGCGGTGAAGAATACGCTTAGGGGCAAGCACTACTGACCCCTCCTCTCGGAGTTACGACGACGAGGACGGGAAGAGCCCTCGAGTGCAGGGTTGGGAACAGGCTGGCCCGGGAGCTTCTCGCCCAGGTAAATCCAGACCTTCACGCCGCAAGCGCCCATGGTGGTGCTGGCGACAGCCGTGCCGTAGTCGATCTTGGCACGGAGGGTGTGCAGAGGCACGCGACCCTCGCGGTACCACTCACGACGGCCCATCTCGGCACCGCCGAGACGACCGGAGCACTGGATACGGATGCCCTTAGCGCCGGCCTTGCGGGCGGACTGGACAGCCTTGCGCATAGCGCGACGGAAGGCAACGCGGCCCTCGAGCTGCTCGGCGATAGACTGAGCAACGAGGTTGGCGTCGAGCTCGGTGCGCTTGATCTCGACAACGTCGACGGAGAGCTGGCCCTTGGAGACGCCAGCGACCTTCTCGAGCTCGGTGCGGAGGGTATCGATCTCGGCACCCTTCTTACCGATGACAACGCCGGGGCGAGCGGTGAGGATAATGACCTTCACCTTGTCGCCAGCGCGCTCGATCTCGACGCGGGAGACAGCTGCGCGGGAAAGACGCTTCTCGAGGTACTTGCGGATCTCGAGATCGTTACCGAGGGTCTTAGCGTAATCCTTCTCTGCGAACCAGCGGGAGCGCCAGTTCTCGGTGATGCCAAGACGGAAGCCGGTGGGGTAGACTTTCTGACCCATACAGCTTTACGCCTCCTTTCGAGGAGCAACGACGACGGTGATGTGGGAAGTACGCTTCAGAATGCGAGAAGCGGAACCCTTGGCGCGGGGACGGATGCGCTTAAGCGTCGGACCCTCGTCAACATAGGCAGCGGCGACAACCAGGTTGTCGGCACGCAGACCGTTGTTGTTCTCGGCGTTCGCAACGGCGGAACGGAGAACCTTCTCGACATCCACGGCGACGGCGCGGTCGCAGAAGTGGAGGATGTCGAAGGCCTGAGCGACAGGCTTGCGGCGGATCAGATCGACCACCAGGCGGGCCTTGCTGGGGGAAACACGCACGTACTTAGCGACGGCGCGAACCTCGGTGGCCTCAGTTTCAATAGACTTAGTTGCCATTTACGGTTAACCCCCTATTTGGCCTTGTGGCCACGGAACGTACGAGTCGGCGCGAACTCGCCGAGCTTGTGACCAACCATGGACTCGGTAACATACACGGGCACATGCTTGCGGCCGTCGTGGACGGCGATGGTGTGACCAACCATCTCGGGGAAGATGGTGGACGCGCGGGACCAGGTCTTCACGACGTCCTTCTTGCCAGCCTCGTTCATCGCGGTGATACGCGAGAGAAGGCGAGTCTCCACGAACGGGCCCTTTTTGAGACTTCTGCTCATAAGTGCTTTCTCCTAAAACTCGGTATCCGAAATTACTTCTTACGGCGACGAATGATGTGCTGGTTCGAGACCTTCTTCTTCTTGCGCGTACGAAGGCCCTTCGTCGGCTTACCCCAGGGGGTAACAGAGGGACGACCAGAGGTGTGGTTCTTGCCCTCGCCACCGCCGTGCGGGTGGTCGACAGGGTTCATGACGGTACCGCGGACGGTCGGGCGCACGTTCATGTGACGCTTACGGCCGGCCTTGCCGATGACGATGTTGGAGTGATCGGCGTTGCCGACCTCACCGACGGTGGCGCGGCAGGTAACGAGGATGCGGCGCATCTCGGAGGAAGGCATACGGACGATGGCGTACTTGCCCTCCTTACCCATCAGCTGGCAGGAGTTACCGGCGGAACGGGCGATAGCGGCGCCCTTGCCCGGCTGGAACTCGACGGCGTGGATGAGCGTACCGACGGGGATGTCGGCGAGGGGCAGAGCGTTGCCCGGCTTGATGTCGGCGTCAGAACCGGACATGATGGTCTGACCGACCTCGAGGCCCTTGGGGGCCAGGATGTAGCGCTTCTCACCGTCAGCGTAGTGCAGCAGAGCGATGCGAGCGGAACGGTTCGGATCGTACTCGATCGTGGCAACCTTGGCGGGCACGCCGTCCTTGTTGCGCTTGAAGTCGATCACGCGGTAACGACGCTTCACGCCGCCGCCCTGGTGGCGGGTGGTGATGCGGCCGTTGTTGTTACGACCGGCCTTCTTGGGCAGGGGCTCGAGAAGAGACTTCTCGGGCTTGGTGCAGGTGATCTCGGAGAAGTCGGAGATCGTCTGCCAACGCCTACCAGCGGAGGTCGGCTTAAGGTGCTTTACAGCCATTACAATCCCTTTCAATAGGAATCCGTTAGCCATCGCAGACAGGGATTCGAGGTTCTGCCTCGGGTGCGATGACACCGGACGTATACACGGTTCCGGGCGTGTCCATTTTATACGCCCAAAACCTTGAGCTCCCGCCTCCCCTATTTGGGAGGCATGAGCTCACTCAACAGCAGCGAGTCTTAGGCCTGGTTGCCAAAGACCTCGATGGTGTCGCCCTCGGCCAGCGTGACGATGGCCTTCTTCCAAGAACGGGTCTTGCCGGCGACATAGCGCACGCGCTTGGTCTTGGGCTTGACCGTCAGGGTGTTCACGCGAACGACCTTGACGCCGAAGATCTCCTCGACAGCGTCCTTGATCTGATACTTGTTAGCATCCTTGGCGACCTCGAACGTGTACTTGTTCAGCTCCATGCCGGAGAAGGAACGCTCGGACACGATCGGACGGATGATGATCTCGTGGGCGGTCATTTATGCAAGCACCTCCCCGAAGTGAGCGGCGATGTCGGCGGGCATCAGCACAGCGTTGTTGTTGACGAGATCGTAGGTGTTGGCCTCGTCAGCGGTGATGATGAACGTCTTGGGAATGTTGCGGAACGACAGGTAGGCGTTGACGTCCTCATCGCGAACGATGATGGTCAGACGCTTGCCCTCAAGACCGAGGGCCTTGAGCATGGCGACGGCAGCCTTGGTGGAAGGCTTCTCGAAGCCGTAGTCGTCGACGAGCACGAGCTCGCCATCGGCCAGCTTGGCGGACAGCGCGGAGCGCATAGCCAGCTTGACCTCCTTGTTGTTCATACGCTTAGCGTAGGAACGGGGCTTGGGGGCGAAGACAACGCCACCGTGACGCCACTGGGCAGCACGGATGGAACCCTGGCGGGCACGGCCGGTGCCCTTCTGACGCCAAGGCTTCTTGCCGCCACCGGAAACCTCAGAGCGACCCTTAGCAGACTGGGTGCCCTGACGCCAAGAGGCCATCTGGCACTTGACGATGTGGTGCATAACGTGGATGTTCGGCTCGATGCCGTACACCTCAGCGGCGAGCTCGGCCTCGGCGACCTTCTTGCCCTCGCTGTTCTTTACTTCAAACTTTGCCATTTAAGTGTTCTCCTTGGTATGACGCTGGGCTAAATGAGCTGGGCCCTTAGGCCATACGGATGGCGACGAGACCATTCTTGGCACCCGGGACAGCGCCCTTGACCAAGATGAGGTTCTGCTCGGCATCGATGCGGACAACGGAAAGGTTCTTGACGGTAACGCGCTCGTTACCCATGTGACCGGCCATCTTGACGCCCTTGAGGACGCGCGCAGGATAGGCGCACTGACCGATAGAACCGGGGTGACGCTGGAAGTGAGAACCATGCGTCATAGGACCGCGGCGCTGACCCCAGCGCTTGATGCGACCCTGGAAGCCCTTACCCTTGGAGGTACCGATGACGTCGACCTTCTCGACATCAGCGAAATCAGCGACGGTGACGACCTCGCCGACCTTGTGCTCCTCGCCGTTCTCGACGCGGACCTCACGAAGGAAGCGGACAGGCTCGACGCCAGCCTTGGCGAAGTGACCAGCCATGGGCTTGTTCACGTTCTTGGCCTTGATGTCGCCGAAACCGATCTGGACGGCGTCATAGCCGTCGGTTGCCTGAGTTTTAACCTGCGAGACAGCGCAGGGGCCAGCCTGGATGACCGTGACGGGAACGACGTTGTCGTCCTCGTCCCAAACCTGGGTCATGCCAATCTTGCGGCCGAGAATCATGCTGATCAAGATATGATCCCAACTCTCGCGTGGTCTTGGGACAATGCGTACACCACCGAGCGTACGCCCCTAGAGGACCACTACTTACACGACGTGCTCCCCAGCCTTGTATTTCGCCCGGACTACCTGACAACCCTATTAAGCAGGCATTTTGTCCAGCCAGAATACTCCCCTGGTTACACACAGCTGTTTAGTATACACGGCTGCGGGCGTATCCATCGAGATTCATATTTCACTCACATTGTTTACGCAGGTAAAGTGCGTGGAGTCGCTTGGGCTTGGCAGAGGGGCGGCGAAATATATTAAGTTTGCTGCTCTACAGTCCTGCGCAAGACGGAAAGCACATTAAGTGCTTTCCTTTGCGTGCGGAACTCGCGACAAACTTAATATATTTCGC
>JAIHTM010000147.1 GCA_022713905.1 Collinsella sp. | reverse complement strand
CGGTGATGCCTTGGCGGTTGAGGGCACTCTGCTCGGCAGCGTCATCGGGCATGTACTCGCGATGCTGCTTGGCGTCGAAGCTCTCCTCGAACACGCGGCAGCCGTTGCGCTTGATGATGCGTCCCGGCACGCCCGCGACGGTGCAGTTGTCGGGCACGTCCTTGACGACGACCGAGTTGCCGCCGATCTTGACGTTGTTGCCGATGCGGATGTTGCCGAGCACCTTGGCGCCCGTGCCCACGGTGACGTTATCGCCGAGCGTTGGGTGGCGTTTGCCGGTCTCGTTGCCGGTGCCGCCGAGCGTAACGCCCTGGTAGAGCACGCAGTTGTCGCCCACAATGGTGGTCTCGCCGATGACGACGCCCATGGCATGGTCGATAAAGAAATGCTTGCCGATCTGTGCCGCGGGATGAATCTCGACGCCGGTGATATGACGGGTGATTTGCGAGAGCACGCGGGCGAGCGAGCGATGACCGTGCTCCCAGAGCCAGTGCTCGGGCACGTGGTTCCACTTGGCGTGCAGGCCAGGATAGGAAAGGAAGATGACCAGACCGTTTTGTGCAGCGGGGTCTTGCGCCTGGACGGTCTTGATATCCTCGCGAATGGTATTGATAAAGCTCACCGGCCGTCCTCCCTTAGCGCCATGGCAATGCGATTCAATAAAGTATAGCGATTTGCTAGGGATTAGGAAGGACAATCTTGGCGCCATTGCGCTACAGATGTCAGTTATGCAAACTTGCTGGTAATGGAGTCATGCTTTTGTGGGGTTGCGCACGAGGGGGCACCGCAACCGTATACTGGTCAACTTGGACGTATCCGCGCCCACAACTGAGAGGTTTTACTTCATGGGTTTCATCAATTTTATCGCCGAGCTGCTTAAGGATCCGCGCACCGCGATCGCCAGCTGGATCGCCGCCGGCCCGCTTATGGCCTACGGCTGCGTGTTCCTGATCATCTTTATCGAGACGGGCGTGGTGTTCTTCCCGTTCCTTCCTGGCGATTCACTGCTGTTTGCTTCGGGCTTCTTTGCCCACAACGGTGGCTTTAACATCGTGGCCCTGCTGGCCATCGCATGGGCCGCTGCCATTTTGGGCGATCAGTGCAACTTTATGATCGGTCACTTCTTTGGCAAAAAGATCATCGCTTCGGGCAAGGTCAAGGCTATGACGCCCGAGCGCATCAAAAAGTCCGAGGACTTCTTGGACAAGTGGGGCCACCTGGCCATCTTCCTCGGCCGCTTCTTCCCGTTTATCCGCACCTTTGTGCCCTTTATCGCCGGTATGGGCGGCATGCACTGGCGCAACTTTGTCGTCTACAACGTACTGGGTGGTATTACCTGGTCGACGCTCTTTACACTGCTGGGCTACTTCTTTGGCGGTATCCCCTTTGTGCAGGAGCACTTTGAGCTGCTAATCGTTGGCATTGTTGCCGTGTCGATCATCCCGACCGTGGTCGGTCTGGTTAAGGCTAAGCTGGGCAAAAAGAACGCGTAGCTCGAGCCAGCGCGCAAACCGTGCAGTCGAGGCCCGTCACCGCTTACGGTGGCGGGCCTCTTTGCTTCGGTCAAATGAAAATACTTTAGTTAGTTAAAGAAAAACGTTTTATCCGACGCGCGCGCGGAGTACAATCTCGTGCATGCGAATCGGCGTGCCATCGGCTTTGATGCCGTTTGCGTGTCCCGTCCGGCTCTACGCTCCGGGCGTGCGACGTTGCGACGCGGCCGGCCTCGGTCCTTGCGTGCGGGTTCGCGAGTTTGCAACTGTGTATGTAAGGAGCGACATATGACTGTCGAGAAGAAGGATATCGATTGGGGTAGCCTCGGCTTTGGCTACATGAAGACCGATTACAGCTACGAGGCTCATTGGAAGGATGGCGAGTGGGACGAGGGCGGCCTGACCACCGACCACACCCTGCATGTCTCCGAGTGCGGCGGCATCTTCCATTACTGCCAGGAGGTCTTTGAGGGCCTGAAGGCCTACACCGCCGAGGACGGCAGCATCGTCTGCTTCCGTCCCGACATGAACGCCGAGCGCATGTATAACTCTGCGCAGCGCCTCGAGATGCCCCCGTTCCCCAAGGACAAGTTCGTTGAGGCCGTCAAGCAGGTCGTTTCTGCCAACGCCGCCTGGGTTCCGCCCTTCGGCTCCGGCGCGACCCTGTACGTGCGTCCGTTTATGATCGGCTCCGGTGACGTGATCGGCGTGGCTCCCGCTCCTGAGTACACGTTCCGCATTCTCGTGACCCCGGTCGGTCCGTACTTTAAGGGCGGCCTCAAGCCCGTCAAGCTGCGCGTTTCCGAGTATGACCGTGCTGCACCGCACGGCACCGGCAACATCAAGGCCGGCCTGAACTACGCCATGTCCCTTAAGCCCACGATGGAGGCCCATCGCGAGGGCTATGCCGAGAACCTGTATCTCGACTCCGAGTCCCGCACCTATGTCGAGGAGACCGGTGGCGCCAACGTCCTGTTCGTGAAGGAGGACGGCACCCTCGTCGTTCCTCAGTCGCACACTGACTCCATCCTGCCCTCTATCACCCGTCGTTCGCTCGTTCAGGTTGCTCAGGACCTGGGCATGACCGTTGACCAGCGTCCCGTCGAGTGGGCCGAGGTCAAGGCCGGTACCTTTGTGGAGTGCGGCCTGTGCGGCACCGCTGCCGTCATCTCTCCGGTTGGCGAGATTGACAACAAGGTTTACGGCGCCGACGAGACCGTGACCTTCCCGGCTGGCTACACCGAGATCGGCCCTGTGATGAAGAAGCTTCGCGAGACCCTGACTGGCATCCAGTCCGGTGCTGTCGAGGATAAGCACAACTGGGTTTACACCGTCGCGTAAGCAGTCTTAGCTGTCCGGCCCGAGGGTGGCCTTCCCTCCCGGCGCGTCCTCGGACATGAAAGAACCCCCGCTGCGCACTTCGTGCGGCGGAGGTTCTTTCGTCCTGCGGAGTGCGCCGGGAGGGAACTTGCTCTCCGCCCTGCGGGCTCGGCGTTGTCGCACAGGCAGTGATTAATCTGAATTAAAGATGGTGCGCGGCCTTTTGGCCGCGCGTTTTGTAAAGAAAGGGTCCAAGGCGATTGCCCTGGACCCTTAAAGGATTGATGTGCTGGCGGAAGCTCGGCCGTGCCTATTAGAACTTGACGGTCGGTGCCTGGCGGGCGGCTTCGGCGGCCTCGAAGCCCTGGCGCTCCTTAAACTGGAAGATGCCGGCAAAGATGACAGCCGGGAACGTCTGAATGGCGTTATTGTAGCTGAGCACGCAATCGTTGTAGCTCTGGCGTGCATAGCTAATCTTGTTCTCGGTATCCTCGAGCGATGCCTGCAGCTGCGTAAAGTTGGTGTTTGCCTTAAGATCGGGATAGGCCTCGGCTACGGCGAAGAGCTGGCGCAGCGCACCGGTCAGCACGTTGTCGGCTTCCATCTTGGCCTCGGGCGTGGTGGCCTTGACGGCGGTGTTACGCGCGCTGATCACGGCGGAGAGCGTCTCCTGCTCGTGCTTGGCGTAGCCCTTGACGGTCTCGACCAGGTTGGGGATCAGGTCGTTACGGCGCTGCAGCTGCGTATCGATGTTCTGCCAGGCGTTATCGATGCGGTTACGCTTGGTGACCATGTTGTTGTAGATGCCGGCGATGGCGCAGACAATCACAATGACAACAACGATGCCGATGATGACGGTAATCATGATGTCTCCGTTTCGAATGGCCGCGGCGGCATGCGCCAGCTGCCGTTAGTATAACGCTACTAGTATACCCGCAACGTTTTACCGTGCCGAACTTTCCGGTAAGCGTTGTGTTTTCGGCGGGGTTGGCACCGGGGCAAAGCGCGCGAGGTACAGGTGTAAGATATGCGACAGATTGACGAGTGTTGTCTTTGCCCTGAGGATGGCGATACCAGTGGACCTTCGCATCAAGAAAACCTACCGCGCCCTGTTCGATGCCTTTACCGAGCTTCTCGAGGAGCATCGTTTTGAGGACCTGACGGTTGCCATGCTGTGCGACCGCGCCATGATTCGCCGCACGACGTTCTACAAGCACTTTCGCGACAAGAACGATTACTTTGCCTTTTATGTCGACGAGCTTATGTCGGGGCTGCCGCAAAAGCGGACTGGTAAGGGGGGCGCGGCGTCGGCCGACGACGTGCGCGTGCTTCGCCATGAGGTGTTTGCCGATGCCATGGACATGATCATGGCACATGAGCAGCTCATGGATAACATCCTGGAGAGCAGCATGTCGGGCATGCTGACCAGCATGATTTGCGACCGCATTGCCCACTCCATTCGCGAGCGCGTGATGAGCACACTTGACGAGGGCGCCTTGGCACCCGTATCGCTCGAGATGACATCGGAGTTTATCGCCGGCGGCATTATTCGGCTGTTCACAAACTGGTGGGAATCGGGTCACGATCTTGAGCGCCGACCCGAGATTGCCGACGTGGTCGATGCGCTGTTTGAACGGACCATGACGCCGGTGCATCACTAAAAGTGGCGGAGAGAGGGGGATTCGAACCCCCGGAACGCTCTCGCGCTCAACGGTTTTCAAGACCGCCGCATTCAACCGCTCTGCCATCTCTCCGTGAGTCGTAATGATAGCATCGTTTTGAATTTGCAACAGGGAAGGCGAACGATGACGATCACCGAAATCGACGAGAAGTTCATGTGCGAGGCGCTGGCCGAGGCGCGCGCTGCCGCGGCGGTGGGCGAGGTGCCCATTGGTGCCGTGGTGGTGTGCGCGGGCGAGATTGTCGCGCGGGCGCATAATCGTCGCGAGCTCGATCAAGACCCTTCGGCGCATGCTGAGTTTGCGGCGTTGTGTTCCGCCGCTCAGGCGCTTGGCCGTTGGCGCCTTTCCGACTGCACCGTTTATGTGACGCTCGAGCCTTGCTGCATGTGCGCGGGCCTTATGGTCAACGCGCGCGTGGGTCGCTGCGTGTATGGTGCGGCCGATGCCAAGGCGGGCGCGCTGGGCTCGCTATACGACCTCAACGCCGATTCGCGCCTGAATCATCGCTTTAATGTGACGGCCGGCGTGCTGGCAGACGAGTGCCGTGATGTGTTGAGCAGCTATTTTGCCGGTTTGCGTGGTGCGGATGGCGGCGGTTGCGGCTGTGGGTCCGATCTTGAGGCGCATGCCGCTCATGCCGCGGCGCTGGCTGATGCCGACGAGATTGCTGGTGCGGCGGTCGACTTTGGCCCCGTGCAGCGCCGACCGCGTCGCGTGCTGCTGGCGATCGACTCCTTTAAGGGCAGTGTGTTGAGCGCGCAGGCGGAGTCGGCGGTTGCCGAGGGCGTGCGCCGCGTGTGGCCCGATGCCGAGGTGAGCACGCTGCCGCTGGCGGATGGTGGCGAGGGAACGCTCGACGCCGTCGCCGCGTGCGGCGGCGAGATCGTGACCTGCGAAGTGGCAGGTCCCTTGGGCGATCGCGTGTCTGCCCGGATGCTGGTGGATGGCGAGCGCGAATCGGCTGTCATTGAGATGGCCGAGGCGGCGGGTATTGGGTATTCGCCCTGCACGGAGTCGGCGGCACTGGCCGCTACAACCTATGGCGTGGGCGAGCTGATGCTCCGCGCGGTTCGAGCGGGGGCGAAGACGCTATATATAGGACTGGGCGGCAGCGCCACCAACGATGGCGGTGCCGGCATGCTGCAGGCGTTGGGCGCTCGTGTGGTTGATGACCACGGCCGTGATATTGCGCCGGGGCTCGCGGGCCTTGAGCAAGTGGCCGGTGTTGATCTGGTGCCGGCGGTACGGGCGTTGGATGGCGTGCGTATCGTCGTGCTTTCCGATGTTGAGAATCCGCTTGTGGGACGTCGTGGCGCACTGGCGGTGTTCGGCGGGCAGAAGGGCCTGCCGACAGATGATGCCGAGATGCTGAGCAGGTGCGACAGCTGGATGGTCGGCTACGGCCGCTTGCTCGATGCGGCGATTGCCGAGGCTCGAGCTCAGAGGCTGCTGCGCGTGCCCGAGGGCGCACGGACATTTGGCTCGGTACTCGGCGTGCCCGGCGCGGGTGCTGCCGGTGGGCTGGGCGCCGCGCTGCTGGCACTTGGCGCCGAGCTGCGCTCGGGCGTGGAGACAGTACTCGACCTTGTGGGATTCGACGAGCGCGTGCGCGATGTGGACCTGGTCATAACGGGCGAGGGCAACATGGACGAGCAGTCCGCCGCCGGCAAGGCTCCGGTGGGCGTGGCGCGCCGTGCCAAGCGGTGCGGCAAGCCGGTGATCGCTGTCGTGGGCGGTCGCGCTGACAACCTGGACGCGGTATATGAACAGGGCGTCGACCTGGTGCTTCCCGTCTGCCGAAAGCCCATGCCCCTCGACCAAGCGCTCGATTCGCAGGAGGCCACAACCAACCTCATCTGCGCCGGCGAAGCAGCCGCCCAAGCCTACGACCTCGCCCGCATCTAAAACGCATCCTTCGATAAGTTGCGGTGGAATAGTTCCTGTT
>JAIHTM010000146.1 GCA_022713905.1 Collinsella sp. | reverse complement strand
ACAAAGTAGGGCTGCGAGTATACGTCGACGCCGCTGCCCGAGATTTCGGTCACGTTGAGGGTGATGGGCTCGGCCTGTGCGGCATCGTGCTCCTCCTGCGTAATGTGGCCCAGACGCAGCATGTTGTCGAGGACCTTGTTGCGACGGGACAGCGCCAGGTCGGGGTTGACCGTGGGGTCGTACTGCGAGGGCGAGTTGGGAAGGCCGATCAACAGCGCGGCCTCGCTCAGGGTGAGGTCTGCGGCGCTCTTGGACAGGTAGGTCTCGGCGGCGGCCTCAATACCGTAGGCGCCGTGACCGTAATAGATGGTGTTGAGGTACATCATGAGGATCTCGTCTTTGGAGTACATATCCTCCATCTTGACGGCGATGTAGGCCTCGCGCACTTTACGCTCGATGGTCGAGTCGAACTGCTCCTCCTGCAGGATGGTGTTGCGCACCAGCTGCTGGGTGATAGTCGAGGCGCCTTCGTGTCCGCCGCCGAGGGTTGCCACCGCAGCACGCGCGATACCCCACAGGTCGATACCGCCGTGCTCGTAGAAGCGCTCGTCCTCGACGTCAACGGTGCCCTGCAGCACGTAGGGGGAGACCTCGTCCTTGGTGATGGACTTGCGGTTTTGCGTGTAGAAGCTCGCGATCTTGTTGCCGTTGCAGTCGACGATCTCGGTGGGCTCGCTCACCAGATACGCGTTGGCGTCGGTGTAGTCGGGCAGATCGGACAGCCAGCGGTTGACGTTGCCGACCATGCCGATGCCAAACGCCACGCCCGCAATCAGCAGAAAGCCCAAAAACGAGAGCAGGATTATGGGCAGGGCATGCGTCTTTGAACGGCTGCGTCCCTGTCGTTGGCGAGGACCCATATATTGACCTCCAGGTATGTCGTGCCGGACGGTGGATGTGCCGTCGAGGCAGGATGGACATAAGTTATTACACGATAAACCAAACGGGGCGCGCGAGGCCTCGTGTATGCTGGAAGACGGCATTTTTCAGAGTGAATGCATACCTTGGTAAGGAGTTTGCCGATGGCGATTCGGGCGATGGGGCCGAGCGGACAATACGAGACTGGATTGGATGCTGCCGGTGCGGCGCTGCCCGAGCTGCTGGCGCCGGCGGGCGGGCTCGACCAGATGCTTGCGGCCATCGCCGCGGGTGCCGATGCCATCTATGCGGGGTTGGGCGGCTTTAACGCCCGCGTGAGCGCGCATGGTTTTACGGATGACGAGTTTGCGCGCGGTTGTGCCGTGGCGCATGCTCATGGCGTGCGTGTGTACGTAACGCTCAACGTGTTCGTGTTTGACGATGAGCTGTCCGACGCGGTGGCGCTGGGAGCTCATGCACTGGAGCTGGGCGCCGATGCTCTGATTGTGGCCGATGCCGGGTTGGCCTGCGCGCTGCGCGCGGCGATTCCCGGGGTCGAGATTCACCTGTCCACGCAGGCGGGCGCTCATAGCGAGGGTGCCGTGCGGCTTGCCGCCGACGAGCTGGGGGTCGAGCGCGTGACGACGGCACGCGAGCTGACGGTCGACGAGATTGCGGCGCTATGTGCCACGGGCGTGCCCATCGAGGTATTCTGCCACGGTGCGATTTGCATCGGCTATTCGGGGGCGTGCGAGTTCTCGGCCCTGCGGCGTGGGCGCTCGGCGATGCGCGGCGACTGCACACAGCCGTGCCGTCTGGCGTACGACCTAGTGGACGAGGCGGGGCAGAGTGTTGTTGCTGTCGAGGGAGATCGCCTGCTGTGCCCGCGCGACTATCTGGGTATTGCGCATCTGCCCGAGCTTGTAGATGCCGGCGTGGCGTCGCTCAAGATCGAGGGGCGCATGAAGAACCCCGATTACGTATTCAACGTGGTGCGGGTGTGGCGCCGGGCACTCGATATGCTGTGCGACGGCGCGTGGGGCCCCGGTGCCGTGGAAGAGCTTGAGCGCGAGCTGGGAAGGTCGTTTAACCGTGGGTTTACCGATGCGTACCTGCGAGGGCGTTCGGGTGCCGAGCTGATGAGCTTTGAGCGCGCAATTAACCAGGGCGTGCGCGTGGGGCGCTTGGTCGCTGTGGGCCACGAAGAGGTGACCGTTGAGCTCGACGCCGCCGTGGCGGCGGGTGACATGCTCGAGATTCGGTTCTATCCGGGTGTCGACGCGCGTCCCGATGTGCCCAAGCGCTGGCCGCAGGTGCCCTGCCCGGTGGATGCCGCAGCGGGGAAGCGCGTCGTCGTGCATTGCAAGCGTAAGGTGGACACGGGCTGCGAGGTGTACCTGATTCGCAGCGCCGGCGTGTTGGATCAGACGGCGGCAGTGTTGGAGCGCATGCGGGCCGAGGCGGATGCGATTGCGCCTGTTGCGCGTGCCGTTGAGGTGCTGCCCTTTGAGGGCGTTGCGGTGGATGGCGGTGCGTCGACGGAGTTGGTGGAGTGCGCGGTTCCCACTCGCATGGTTTTTGCTTGGCAACTGATGGATGCCGACCCGCGCGGAGAACTCGATTTGTCCGACGCCGTTGTGGTGCTTGACGAGGTGTACCGCACAGGTGACGCTGACCGGACCCGCTCACTGATGCAGCGTGCCGGGCGCGTCGTCTGCCGCAACCTGGGACAGGTGGTGATCGCTCGCGAGCTGGGCGTGACGTTTGACGTGGCGGCGCCGGTGTTCTGCGCGAATCGGGCCACGCTTACCTGGCTGCGCGGACTCGGTGCGGGGCGGGTGTACTTGCCGGCCGAGTTGCTCGGCAATGATGCGGAGCGTATTGCCGAACTGGCTGCTGAACCCGGCGTCTTGGGTCCGGTCGACGCCGACCGTCCCGAGCTTATGGTGTGCGAGCACTGCCTGCTGACCGCCGAGGGCGTCTGCGCCACCGATGCGACGGGACAGGTCCGTTGCCGCGACTGCTTGCGTCGTCGGCAGGTACGCTATCTGGTCGAGCGTGACGGTACGCGTCTGCCAGTTGCCATTGACGCATGCGGCAGGACGAGGATTTTCCTGTCGTAGGTGCCGCGTCGCGTCAGTTTGTTATCATAAGAGAGTTTATGGACTTCCAGCACCGCCGTTTTCGGCGAGGGTGCTATAGCAAAAGGAGGATACCCAATGCTGTCTGTTGACGAGCAAATGCGTATCATCACCTCGGGCGCCGCGCAGATCGTTCCCGAGGCCGACCTTCGCAAGAAGCTTGAGAAGGGCGAGCCCCTCAACATCAAGCTCGGCGTCGACCCCACCAGTCCCGACCTGCACCTGGGCCACGCCGTGCCGCTGCGCAAGATGCGTCAGTTCCAGGACCTGGGCCACAACGTTACCCTCATCATCGGTAACGGCACCGCGCTGATCGGCGATCCCTCGGGCAAGAACTCCACGCGTCCGCAGCTTTCGCAGGAGCAGATCGAGGCCAACGCCGAGACCTACGTGAGCCAGGCCATGAAGATCCTGGACCCCGAGAAGACCACCATCGTGCACAACGGCGATTGGATCCTTTCGATGGATCTGGCCGGCCTGCTGCAGGTGTGCTCCAAGTTCACCGTCGCCCGCATCCTTGAGCGCGACGACTTTACTAAGCGCTACCAGTCTCAGACGCCGATCGCCCTGCACGAGTTCCTGTACCCCGTGATGCAGGCCTTCGACTCCGTTCAGATCAAGGCCGACGTGGAGATGGGCGGCACCGACCAGCTCTTCAACCTGCTCGCTGGTCGCGAGCTCATGGAGAAGATGGGCATGGAGCCGCAGATCGCGCTCACCATGCCGCTGCTCGAGGGCACCGACGGCGTGCGCAAGATGTCTAAGTCCTATGGCAACTACATCGGCCTGACCGATGCTCCCAAGGATATGTTTGGCAAGACCATGTCCATCCCCGACGAGATGATCGGCAAGTACTACCGCCTGGCGAGCTCGCTCACCCCGGCCGAGGTCGACAAGATCGACGCCGCCCTGGCCGACGGCTCTGCCGATCCCTATGAGCTCAAGCGCGCTCTGGGTCGCGACCTGTGCGACACCTACCACGGCGCCGGCGCCGGCGACGAGGCTCAGGCCGAGTTCGACCGCGTATTCAAGGAGGGCCAGCTCGCCGACTTCCCCGAGAAGCACGTTGAGCTGACTGTTAACGACGAGGGCCAGATCTACCTCGCCGGCCTGCTCAAGGACCTGGGTCTTTCGGCCAGCGCCGGCCAGGCCCGCCGCGATATCGACGGCGGCGGCGTCAAAATCAACGGCAAGGCCGTGGCTCCCAAGAGCTACAACATCGATCCCAGCGCCCTCAAGCTGGGCGATACCCTCTCCGTGGGCAAGCGCAAGGGCTTCAAGTTGGTCTAACGAGCGAGTTGACCTCACAAGTGCAACAAGGCCGCAGCCGGGATTTCCGGCCGCGGCCTTTTTTGGTTGCGACGATCCCTTGGGGACGGAGGGATCATTTGGCGGTGCCGTTAAGCGGAAGGGGTGTTAGCAGGGATTCCTTTTGGGCATACAATGGCTATTGGCTTGCTGCGGTGAAGGTCTGTCCGCTCCGCAGCTTTTTTCTACGGTTAAAGGAGTATGTATGTCCGTTGAGGTCATGAGGTCTGTGATCGAGGCCGCCGAGGGCCGCGTGCCCGTCGACACGCTGTTTACCAATGCGCAGATCGTCGACGTGTATGGCCAGCGTGTGGCGCCCGGCAGCGTTGCCGTCAAGGACGGTGTGATCGTCGGCGTGCTCTACGATGGTCGCGACGATGTCGCTGGCACCTACGAGGCTGCCGAGGTTATCGACTGCCAGGGTCGCTATCTCGCTCCCGGTTTTATTGACGGGCATCTGCATATCGAGTCTTCGAACATCCGTCCCGCCGAGTATGCTCGCATGGCCGCGACGCGCGGTACTACTACTGCCATTGCCGACAGCCACGAGATTGCCAATGTTGCCGGTCTCGACGGCTTGCGCTTTATGATCGAGGACGGCCGCCGCGCACCCATCTCCATCAAGTACATGATGCCTTCGTGCGTGCCCGCGCTGCCCGACGAGCAGGCCGGTGCCGTTATTTCGGCTGCCGATATGCAGGCGTTTTTTGCCGAGCATCCAGGCGATGTCTTTGGTCTGGGCGAAATGATGAACCTGCCGGGCGTCTTTATGGCCGACCCCGAGACCTGTGCTCGCATCGATGCTGCCAACCAGACGCCGTCCAAGCAGGTCGACGGCCATGCGCCGCTCGTTGCCGGTAAGGACCTCAACGCCTATGCCGCAGCGGGCATTATCGCCGACCACGAGTCGACGATTCCCGAGGAGGCGCTCGACAAGCTATCCCGCGGCATGTATGTGATGCTGCGTGAGGGCACGTGCAGCCACGACCTGGCCAATTTGTCCCCGATGCTGCTGGAGAATCCCGCGCGCGCCCGCCGCTGCTGTTTTGCGACTGACGACCGTGCTCCCTCCGATGCGCTTTCGACCGGTATGATCGACAACGCCTGCCGCGTGGCTATCGAGGCCGGTATTGACCCCGTGGTTGCCATCTCTATGGCGTCCCTTTCTACGGCCGAGGCGTTTGGTCTGGACCACGGTTGTCGCGACCCGCACGAGCTCCGCGGCGCAATCGCCCCGGGCAAGCGCGCTGACCTGCTGTTGCTCGATGACCTGACGTTTGCTAAGGCTCCGCATCGCGTATATGCCGCCGGTGCCCTGGTGGCGCAGGACGGCACCTTTGTGGGCGAGATTGCACCCGAGATGGCCGAGGTTGCGGCCCTTGCCGATGAGCTGCGTGCTTCCGTTAAACTGCCGAAGCTATCGCTCGACGTGTTCGACTATGCCTTTAAGCCGGGCGAGGCTGTGATTGACGTGGTGCCGGGTAAGGCCATCACGGGTATGGCTCGCCCTGAGAGCGCCGAGGGCCTGCGCCGCATTATGCTGATCGAGCGCCACGGCCGTGGCGTGTCGCTGCAGGCCGAGGGCGCCGACGGCGACGGCCCCGCGGGTCTGGGCTTGGTCGGCAAGCATATCGGCCGTGGTTGGGTGCGCGGCTTTACCATCACGGGCGGCGCCATTGCCTCCACGATCGGCCACGACTCGCACAACGTGTGCGTGGTGGGCGACAATGCGGCGGATATGATGGCTGCCGTTGAGGCCGTGGGCCAGGGCGGCCACGTGCTGGTGCGCAACGGCGAGGTCGTGGCGCGCATTCCGCTGGCGCTCGGCGGCCTGATGAGCGAGGGCGCTGCCGAAGACGTTGCGGCGCAGCACGACGACTTTATGGTCAAGGCGCGCGCCATGGGTATTGAGCCGCCGCTCGACCCCATCATGGGCATCATCTTCCTGCCCCTGCCGGTCATCCCGACGCTCCGCATCCGCCCCGAGGGCATGTTCGACGTCACAACCTTCACCTACGCCGACTAGTCATCGGGGACGTTTTTAAACGACTGGCCGTCGGGGTGGCGTGTCGCCTGACGCCGCGACCGTAGGGCCTCTGGCGCGCGTGAGCTATTTGCCAGGTCCTTGTAACGTTTGCGTCCGCGGAGTCT
>JAIHTM010000145.1 GCA_022713905.1 Collinsella sp. | reverse complement strand
GCGTTTAGCTCAGGGGGAGAGCGCTTCCCTGACACGGAAGAGGTCAGAAGTTCAAATCTTCTAACGCCCACCAAATGTTCGCAGCTCAGAGGCTATGTCCTCTGGGCTGTTTTGTTTTGCCACCAAGCACGCCGCCAAATAAGCCGCCAAATATTGATCCAAGGTCTGTACGCGATGGTCTTCGCATCCCGTAGAGGTGCCGACAGATTGCATACGTCCTGGCCGATCGTGACCGCAACATGTTGGTCAAGCATAATCTTTTGGAATCTTTTGGCGCGAGTGGCTTGATTTTGGCGCTATTTGGCGGCGGCTCGGTTGAGGGGGTTTCAAAACTGCCGCGCAGGTAGTCGAGTTGATAACGTTTTAGCAGTCTGCCAAGAGGCCTTCATTTTTAATGCGTCTGCAAAATGACTAATTGCTTTGACCTGCTGAAACACTATATGTTGTGTTTGACCTAAAAAAAGAATACAGGATATAGATGCCTCTTTGTCGTATGATAGATGGCGGACAGAGAACGAGAACCTTATTCGCCCCATTTGGATAGATCTTTGGGCCCCTTGAATGGCTGCGAGGATTGTCCGCATGAGGGCCTATGGTTATCGAGAACACAGATTGCGCGACGGCGCCGCAAGACAGGGGCAAGCCCTGCCGGGCATCGTTTGGCCCTGAAGCGCAATGAGGCTACGATGCGAAAGAGGCAAGAGGATGAAGATCATCAAGCGCAGCGGCACCGAGGTTACCTTTGACATCGATAAGATCGTCAATGCGATCCGCGCCGCAAACTTGGAGGTCGAGGAAGGCTCTCGCCTTACCGACCGCCAGGTGATCTATGCGGCACAAAACGTCGCCGAGGCATGCGAAAAGGCCGGTCACACCGTATCGGTCGAGGAGATCCAGGATCTGGTCGAGGACGAGATCATGCGCCTCGACTGCTATGAGGTCGCTCGCCACTACATCATCTATCGCTATGTTCAGAGCCTAAAGCGCCAAAAGAACACGACCGACGACAAGATCCTGTCGCTGATTGAGTGCAATAACGAAGAGGTCAAGCAGGAGAACTCTAACAAGAACCCGACCGTCAACTCCGTTCAGCGCGACTACATGGCCGGCGAGATCTCCAAGGACCTGACTCAGCGTGTGCTGCTGCCCCAAGAGATCGTGGATGCCCATAATGAGGGCCTGATCCATTTCCACGATTCGGATTACTTTGCCCAGCACATGCACAACTGCGATCTGGTGAACCTGGAGGACATGCTCCAGAACGGCACTGTTATCTCGGGTACGCTGATTGAGAAGCCGCACAGCTTCTCGACCGCCTGCAACATTGCGACGCAGATCATCGCTCAGGTTGCTTCCTCCCAGTACGGTGGCCAGTCGATTTCGCTGACCCATCTTGCCCCGTTCGTCGAGGTGAGCCGTCAAAAGATTCGCGGCGAGGTCGCCCGCGAGCTCGAGGAGCTCGGCGTTTCCGCATCTCCCGAAAAGGTCCGCGAGGTCGTTGAGGACCGTCTGCGTGACGAGATTCGTCGCGGCGTCCAGACGATCCAGTATCAGGTCGTGACCCTTATGACCACGAATGGCCAGGCGCCGTTCGTGACGGTCTTTATGTATCTCAATGAGGCCCGTACGCCCCAGGAGAAGCACGACCTTGCCATGATTGTGGAGGAGACGCTTCGCCAGCGCTACGAGGGCGTTAAGAACGAAGCCGGCGTGTGGATTACCCCGGCGTTCCCCAAGCTTATCTACGTACTCGAGGACGATAACGTTCACGAGAATTCCCCGTACTTCTACCTGACTCAGCTGGCTGCGAAGTGCACCGCCAAGCGCATGGTGCCCGACTATATCTCTGAGAAGAAGATGCGCGAGCTCAAGCTGTCGAAGGGCGAGACTGCGGGCAACGGCGACTGCTATACCTGCATGGGTTGCCGCAGCTTCCTGACGCCCGACCGCTCCGGTAACGGATTTAACAACGTGGCCAACGCGCTGAACTATGACCCGAACAAGCCCAAGTACTACGGTCGCTTTAACCAGGGCGTTGTGACCATCAACCTGCCCGATGTCGCGTTGAGCTCGCATCAGGACATGGACAAGTTCTGGAAGATCTTCGACGAGCGCCTTGAGCTGTGCCACCGCGCCCTGCTGTGCCGTCATGAGCGTCTGATGGGTACGCTTTCGGATGCCGCACCGATTCTTTGGCAGTACGGCGCCCTGGCGCGTCTGAAGAAGGGCGAGACGATCGACAAGCTGCTCGTGGGCGGTTACTCCACCATTAGTCTGGGTTATGCCGGCCTGTATGAGTGCGTCAAGTACATGACGGGCCACAGCCACACCGAGAAGGAGGGCACGCCCTTTGCCATGGCCGTCATGCAGCGCATGAACGACAAGTGCGCGGAGTGGAAGGCCGAAAGCGATATTGACTTCTCGCTGTACGGTACCCCGCTTGAGTCGACGACCTACAAGTTCGCCAAGTGCCTGCAGCGTCGTTTTGGCATCATCCCGGGCGTGACGGACAAGGGCTACATCACCAACAGCTACCACGTCCACGTGTCCGAGGAGATCGACGCATTCGACAAGCTCAAGTTCGAGGGTATGTTCCAGCAGCTTTCGCCGGGCGGCGCCATCTCCTACGTCGAGGTTCCCAACATGCAGGACAACCTCAAGGCTGTCATTCGCGTGATGCAGTACATCTACGACAACATCATGTACGCCGAGCTCAACACCAAGAGCGATTATTGCCAGGTGTGCGGTTACGACGGCGAGATCAAGATTGTCGAGGATGACGGCAAGCTGGTGTGGGAGTGCCCCAATTGCGGCAATCGTGACCAGGAGAAGATGAATGTCGCCCGTCGCACGTGCGGTTACATCGGTACCCAGTTCTGGAACCAGGGCCGAACCGAGGAGATTCGCGACCGCGTGCTGCATCTCTAATAACCATCCCAGGCCGCCCCGTAGCGAGGCCTCGGACCTTTACTCGCTATTTCGGACAGTCCTGGCTCACGACGGAGGCGCCACTGGCGCCTCCTGTTCGTGCGGAACTCATATCGAGCAAAAGCCCAAGCGGCCCTCTCGGTTCAGCCAAGTTGACGTAGCTGAGATGCAGCTCGTGGTCTGCTCACTCCTCGAAGTTCTTGGCGGAAATAATTCGGGCTGCAGCTGCGATTTACTTGCGATGGCGGTTGAGCCGCAACCCAGTTTTTATTGGACTTCGAACCCTATGCTCGATGTTCGCTTCGTTCATTGAGTTACCCTTTGCATGAGGTCGGGACATATCGTCCCGCCCGCAGTTTCGCAGGCCGAAGGCCGAGAATGTTTGAGGACGGGATGATATGTCCCGACCTCCCGGGAGAGTTACCTATGAACTACGCGAACATTAAGTATTTCGACATTGCTGATGGGGAAGGCGTTCGTACTTCTCTGTTTGTGAGTGGGTGCCGTCGTGGGTGCAAGAATTGCTTTAACTCTGTTGCGTGGGACTTTGCTGCGGGCGAGCCGTTCGATCGTGCCGTCGAGGACAAGATTATCGAGAGCCTCGATCATCCCTTTATTGACGGCCTGACGATTCTGGGCGGCGAGCCTATGGAGCCCGAGAATCAGGCGGGGCTCGTTGAGTTTGTCGAGCGTGTTCGTGCCGCGTATCCTGCGGGTTCAGGAAAAACCATTTGGTGTTTTACCGGCGACGTGCTCGAGGAGCTTATGCCGGGTGGTCGTCACCATACCGAGGCGACGGACCGTATCCTTGCCTGCCTCGATATGTTGGTGGATGGCCCGTTTGTTCAGGATCTGTACGATATCTCATTGCGCTTTAGGGGCTCGAGTAATCAGCGCGTGATTGATATGAACGCCACGCGCGCCCGTGCTGAGCGCGAGGGCGTTGCGCTTTGTGATGCGGTTGAACTTTGGCGTGATGATCCGGTCTATTCGACCCATACTATGTAGCTTGTGGTCGATGCCGAAGAGCGTGGTACCATAGCGCGAACGTGAAATCGGAAAAGTGAGGCCCAGATGGTCGATCAGGAAAAAGTCGAGGCCGCCATTAAGCTGTTGCTTGAGGGCATAGGCGAGGACCCAACTCGTGAGGGCCTGCTGGAGACCCCGGCGCGCGTTGCCCGTATGTATGGTGAGATCGCCGGCGGTATGGACCAGAGTGCCGAGGAGCACCTGTCCAAAACCTTTGCCGTCGCCTCGAACGACTTGGTTATCGAGCGCGACATTACGTTTTACTCGCTGTGCGAGCACCATCTGCTGCCGTTTTATGGCAAGGCTGCGATCGGCTATATCCCTAACGGTCGCGTGGCGGGTCTGTCTAAGCTCGCTCGCACGGTTGAAGTCTATGCCCGTCGTCTGCAGCTGCAGGAGCAGCTGTGTGCGCAGGTTGCCGACGCCCTTATGGATTATCTCGCTCCCCAGGGAGCGATTGTGCTCATGGAGGCTGAGCATATGTGCATGACCATGCGCGGCGTGCAGAAACCCGGCACCAAGACCGTGACGCTCGCTCGCCGCGGCGTCTTTGAGACCGATCCCGCGCTCGAGGAGCGGTTCTTTAGGATGCTGGGCCGTTAGCATGAGGGTCGTCAACGACTTTACATCGAAGACCGATGAGGGGACGTCGCGTCGCGGCTTTATGGCTTCGGGCCTGGCCCCCTTTGGTGCCATGCCTCGCGTTGATTACATTTGTGCCAACGGGCTTTTCCGGCGGCACCTGGGCAACATTGCACAGTTGGAATCGGGGCGCATCTTCTGCCGCCACGGTATTGACCATCTGCTTGATGTCGCTCGCATTATGTGGATCAAGAATCTCGAGGAGCAGCTCGAATTTGACCGCGAGGTTGTCTACGCCACGGCACTTCTTCACGATATCGGCAAAGATGAACAGTATGAATCGGGTATATCCCATGATGTTGCAAGCGAGCGCGTCGCTGATGCAATTCTCGGCGGCATGCCCGATGACGTCGCGTTTGTGCCGGCCGATGTCGCAGCCATTAAGACGGCCATTCTGGGCCATCGAAAGCTGCGCGTGAACAGCCAACCGCTTGAGCGTCTGCTCTATGCGGCCGACAAGGCCTCGCGCGCCTGCTTCGCATGCCCCGCGCGCAATGCTTGCAACTGGAGCGATGATAAAAAGAACCTGTCGATTCGCGTGTAGTTAGTTTGCGCGGTCGGGGTTCTAAACGAAGGAGACGATCGCGATGAGTAACAAAAAGCTGCCCGAGAATGCAACCAAGACTGAAGGCGCCGAGCTCGCCCGCCGTGGCAGGGGCGAAATATCCACCGCAACGGCGGTGCCCCACGTGAGCTATGACGATCTGCGCCATGCCGACCGTATTGTCATTGACGGGCTTGAGGTTTTTGCCAACCATGGTGTGTATCCCGAGGAGAACGCGCTGGGCCAGAAGTTCATCGTGTCCTTGGTGCTCTATGCCGACCTGCGCGCTGCGGGGGAGCACGATAACCTGGACGCCTCGATTGACTACGGCTCGGTGTGCCACGATGTCGATGGCTATCTGCGCGAGCATACGTTTAAGCTCATCGAGGCGGCAGCTGAGGGTACGGCCCAGATGCTGCTGCGCCGTTATCCCTCGCTGCTTGGTGTGCGCATCAAGCTCGATAAGCCTTGGGCGCCCGTCGGTCTTCCCCTGGCAAGCTGCGGTGTCGAGATCGAGCGCGTGCGCTAACCGGTACTAATATGTCTCTATGGGTGGCTGCTTGAGCCGCTGGGACAGTGCTCTATTGTTGGGGCAGTATGTGTTGAGCAGGACGTGGAACCGCTGGTTGTGGCTTGGCTCGAGCAAGTGGACGAGCTCGTGGGCGACAACCATGTCGAGGCATTCGATGGGATAGGCGGCAAGTTCGCGTGCGATGCGAATGGCGCCGGATTTGGGAGTGCATGAGCCCCAACGCGTTTTCATGCTGCGTACGGAAACGCGAGAAACGGCGACACCCATTGCGATTTCGTATGCGTGCACCATATCGCGCAGCGCCGAT
Source organism: Collinsella sp. (assembly GCA_022713905.1). Classification (GTDB taxonomy): domain Bacteria; phylum Actinomycetota; class Coriobacteriia; order Coriobacteriales; family Coriobacteriaceae; genus Collinsella. The sequence continues at coordinate 508 of JAIHTM010000145.1, read as the reverse complement.
GTGACTTCGGACGTATAGAGCTGGTCGATGTGGGCTTGGAGCTCATCGGACGTTAGGCCGTCGAGGATTGCGTGCCGCTTGGTCTGTGGGCCTTCGTCCGATTTATCGGTACCCATAAAACTTGCGAAGGTGGCCTGTTTGGGTCGCGGTGCGGGTGATGCAAAGTTGTGATCGAGCGCATCCTGTACCGTGATGGGCTTGCCCCAAAGTGCAATGATGGACGAGGGACTGAGCGGCTCTCGCGCCGTCGCCTGACGTCGCTCACGCTGGGCAAGTCGGTTGACAATCCAGGCACTGTTGCGCTTTACAAACGCTTCGATGCGCTCGCGGCTGGCGCCGAGCGGTGCACTGGCGTGGACCTCACCACTCGATGTGACGCGTAGGTTGAAGCTCTTGACGCGCTTTTTGGTAACTACGACGGGGATGGGCGTCCCATCCGGTCGGGATACGGAAATCGTAAACTGCTGCGTCAAAAGCGGTCCTTCAGATTGCGGACGGGCCGGCATGT
>JAIHTM010000144.1 GCA_022713905.1 Collinsella sp. | reverse complement strand
CACGGAGAGCACATTAAGTGCTCTCCGGCTCGTGCGGAACTCGCGATCGACTTCATGTGCCGCCATGCGGCCGGGGCGAACGCGGGTCCAAGATTGTCAAAAAAGCGGTCGGCGCGCAGTGCGCCGACCGCCGATATATGGGGTCTGATGATTTTTACCAGCTAGAGCCTCTTACTCGTCTAGGAGATCTTCTGGCATGTCGTTGCCATCGCCTAGATCGACTGGGGCTTCTTCGGGGGCAGAACCGTCTTCTGTTGCTTCGCCTTCGGGCTTCTCTTTGGCTGCCGTCATACGGGCGACAGCGCAGATGCGGTCGTTGTCGTCGACGGTCATCATCTTGACGCCCTGGGTGGCGCGGCCAGTCTGGCTGATTTCGTCGGTCTTGACGCGAATGACCGTCGCGCCCTCCGTCACGATGAACAGCTCGTGCTGCGGGCCCACCGTCTTCATGGCCGCGAGGTTACCCTTACGCTCGGTCATTTGGATGGTGTAGACGCCCTGGCCGCCGCGATTCTGCTCCGGGTAGTCCGCAACCGGCGTGCGCTTGCCGTAGCCGCGCTCGGTGATGACGAACAGATCACCGTTGCCGTTAGTGACTTCCATGCCCAGAACGCTCACGCCGTCCTTCATACCGATACCGCGAACGCCGCTGGTATCGCGGCCGGTGGCGCGCACCTGCTCCTCGGAGAACATGATCGCCTTGCCCGCGGTGGTGGCCAGGATAATCTTGTCGCCCTCGCGCACGCGGCGCACGTTCAACAGCGCGTCGTCGTCGCGCAGGTTGATAGCGATTAGGCCGTCGCGACGGCTGCGGTCATATGCGCTCATCACGGTCTTCTTGACCATACCGCTCTTGGTGGCAAACATCAGGTACTCGTCGGCCGGGAACTCGCGGCAGCTGATGACGCTCGCGATCTTCTCGCCCTCCTCGAAGGGCAGCAGGTTGACGATCGCGGTACCGCGTGCCTGGCGCGTACCTACCGGCAGCTCGTGCACCTTCAGGCGATAGACCTTGCCCTTGCTCGAGAAGAACAGCACGTACTCGTGCGTGGACGCGATGAACATCTCATCGATGACATCGTCCTCTTTGAGGTTGACGCCCGACACGCCCTTGCCGCCGCGCTTTTGGGCGCGGTAGGCGGCAACCGGGATACGCTTAACGTAGCCGGTGTGGGTGATGGTCACGACCATATCCTCGTCGGCGATGAGGTCCTCGACATCCAGGTCCTTCTCGACCTGGCTGATCTCGGTGCGGCGCTTATCGCCGAACTTCTTGGAGATCTCGCGCATCTCTTCCTTGATGACGCCCAGGATCTTCTCCTCATGCGCCAGCAGGTCCTCGTAGTAGGCGATGGCGCGGCGCAGGCCGTCCAACTCTTCCTGAATCTTGTCGCGCTCCAGGCCGGTCAGGCGGCGCAACTTCATCTCGAGGATGGCCGTGGTCTGCTCGGGCGTAAAGCCAAAGCGCTCGATCAAGCGACTGCTGGCCTCGGAGTCGGTCTGCGAGGAGCGGATGATGCTAATGACCTCGTCGATATGGTCGAGAGCCATCAAGTAGCCCTCAAGGATATGCGCGCGGGCCTGGGCCTTCTTAAGGTCGAAGCGGGTGCGGCGGGTGACTACGTCGACCTGGTGGTCGATGTAGTGCTGCAGCATCTCGCGCAGGCTCAGGCATTTGGGAACGCCGTTGACGAGTGCCAGGTTGTTGGCGCCAAAGGTCGTCTGCAGCGAGGTGTACTTATACAGGTTGTTGAGCACGACCTGCGGAATGACGCCCTTCTTGAGCTCGATGACCAGACGGATACCCTTCTGGTTGGACTCATCGCGCATATCCGAGATGCCCTCGATGCGCTTGTCGTTGACGAGCTGGGCGATCTTCTCCTGCAGGGTGCCTTTGTTGACCATATAGGGAATCTCGGTAAAGACCAGGCGGCTGCGACCGGTCTTGGTGGACTCCACGTGCGCCTTGGCACGCACGGTAATGGAGCCGCGGCCGGTCTCGTAGCTCTGCTTAATGCCGGCGCTGCCCATGATGATGGCGCCGGTGGGGAAGTCCGGACCGGGCATGATCTGCATGAGCTCGTCGACGGTGGCGTCGGGGTTGTCGATCAGGTAGCAGGTGGCCTCGATCGCCTCGGCGAGGTTATGCGGGGCGATGTTGGTGGCCATGCCGACGGCGATGCCCTGGCTGCCGTTGACCAGCAGGTTGGGGAAACGTGCAGGCAGTGCCACGGGCTCGGCGAGCGATTCGTCGTAGTTGGGCTGCCAGTCGACGGTATCCTTCTGCAAGTCACGCAACAGTTCCATGGCGGGCTTTGCCAGGCGGCTCTCGGTGTAACGCATGGCCGCCGCGCCGTCGCCGTCGATATTGCCGAAGTTGCCGTGACCGTCGATGAGCGGCGTGCGCATGGAGAACCACTGCGCCAAGCGGACCATGGCCTCGTAGACCGCAAAGTCACCGTGCGGGTGGTACTTACCGATAACTTCGCCGACCGTCCACGCCGACTTCTTGTGCGGGCGGTTGGGGTAGATGCCGCTCTCGTTCATCGCGTACAGGATGCGGCGGTGCACCGGCTTTAAGCCGTCGCGCACGTCCGGCAGGGCGCGCGCCGTGATGACCGACATCGAATACTCGATAAACGACTGCTTCATCTCGCGACCGAACTCCGAAATCTGGAGCTGGCCGCCGTTGATATCCTCGCCGGCCGAGGCGCCACGGTCGACTTCGCCAAAGCTCTCCTCGAGCTCGCCGTCGTCGTCCTCTTCCTCGTCATCATCGGCATCGGGGTTATAGGCGTCCGGGTCGCCGTCCTCGCCCTGCTCAGCACGGGCAAGCAGGCGCTTCAGATCGTCGGGCATACCGGCATCGCCGGCCTCGTCCATACCCTCATTGTTGTTGATATCGTCTGCCACGTTACCTCCTCTTAAGCATCAAGGAATCGTGCATCATGTGCGTGTTTTTCAATGTATTCGCGGCGATAGCCGACCTCGGAACCCATCAGCTCGCGCACGGCGCGGTCCGCCACCACGGCGTCTTCGATCGACACACGCTGCAGGATGCGGGTCTTGGGGTCCATCGTCGTCGAGGCAAGCTGCTTGGGGTCCATCTCGCCCAGACCCTTGTAGCGCTGGACGGTATAGCCCTTGCGCTTCTTGGTAATCTTGCCGTCCTTGGCCTTGCCGTCCTCGTCGTTATCGTCGGGGTTCAGGCCCAGACTCTGGATGGTGTCGCGCAGGATCTCGTCTTCGGGCTGGCGGCCGTTGGGATACACGTAGTGGATCTTGTTGCGCACCTTAATGCCAAAGATGGGCGGGCAGGCAACATAGACGTAGCCGGCATCGATCAGCGGACGCATGTACTTGTAGAAGAACGTCAGCAGCAGGATGCGGATATGCGCACCGTCGACGTCTGCATCGGTCATGATGATGATCTTGTGGTAGCGCGCCTTGGTGATATCGAAGTCGCCGCCGTCGCCGGCACTCGTCGTGACGCCGCAGCCGATCGCGGTAATCAGCGACTGAATGGTGTCACTCGAGAACGCGCGATGGTCACCAACGCGTTCGACGTTCAAAATCTTGCCGCGCAGGGGCAGAATCGCCTGGATGTCTCGGCGACGGCCGTCCTTGGCCGAACCGCCTGCCGAGTCGCCCTCTACGATGAAGAGCTCGGTCAGCTCGGCATCGCGCACCGAGCAGTCAGCGAGCTTACCGGGCAGGGACGCCGTCTCGAGCAGGCTCTTGCGGCGGGTCGCCTCGCGCGCCTTGCGGGCGGCATTGCGCGCCTTGCAGGCCTGTTGCGCCTTCTTGACGATCTCGCGAGCGGGCTTGGGATGCTCCTCGAGGTAATCGACAAGGCCGTCGGTCACAATCTTGAGCGTGAGCGCTCGCATATAGGAGCTGCCGAGCTTTGCCTTGGTCTGGCCCTCAAACTGCGGATCGGGCAGCTTGACCGAGATAACGGCCGAAAGGCCCTCGCGCACATCGTCGCCGGTCAGGTTGGCGTCTTTTTCCTTGAGCAGGTTCTGCTTGCGCGCGTAATCGTTGATCACGCGGGTGAGCGCGGTGCGGAAGCCCTCAAGGTGCATGCCGCCTTCGGGGGTGTAGATGTCGTTGGCAAACGACATGACGTTCTCGCCGTAGCCGCTATTCCACTGCAGGGAAACCTCGACCTCTCCCATCTTGGCCACAGGCGCGTCCGGGTCCGATTTGCCCTCGATGTAGATGGGCTCCTTAAAGGCCTCGGGGACGTCCTTGCCCTCGTTGAGGAACTTGACGAAGTCGATGATGCCGCCCTCGTAGCAAAACTCCTCCACGTGGGGAGTCGCTTCGCGCTCGTCGGTCAGCACGATTTTGAGGTTCTTATTGAGGAACGCCGTCTCCTGCAGACGGTTGTGCAGCGTATCGAAATCGTAGATGCAGGTCTCGAAGATCTCATCGTCGGGCCAGAAGGTGACGGTGGTGCCCGTCGAATCCGAGGTTCCCACGACCTCCATCTTCTTGACGGTCTTGCCGCGCGAGAACTCCATCTCGTAGGTGTTGCCATCGCGACGAACCTGAACGACCACGCGCTTGGACAGTGCGTTGACGACGGAGATGCCCACGCCGTGCAGGCCGCCCGAGACCTTATAGGCCGAGTTATCGAACTTACCGCCGGCGTGCAAGATCGTCATGACGACCTCGAGCGTCGGGATCTTTTTAACAGGGTGCTCGTCGACGGGGATGCCGCGCCCGTTGTCGACGACCGTGATGGAGTTGTCGGCGTGGACCGTCACCTGGATCTCGGTGCAGAAACCGGCCATGGCCTCGTCGACGGAGTTGTCAACGATCTCCCACACCAGGTGATGCAGACCGCTGGCGCTCGTCGAGCCGATATACATGCCCGGGCGCTTGCGAACGGCCTCGAGACCTTCGAGAATCTTAATCTCGCCGCCATCGTAATCGTTTTCGTTTGCCACACGTCCTCCTTCAGTCAAGAAAATGTGTACAGCCTTACTAGTTTATCGTAAAAAAATACCCTCGGGAACGAGGGTATTTGGCTCTACAAGGCCACCAGATGCGATTTAAGGCTCTTTTTTGCCTTGCACGCCCTTGGCCCACTCGGCACTGGCTCTCATGGCGTTCTCGAGGGCCTCGCGCAGTTTTTGGTCTTCGATGGGCGCCACTTGGCGCTCAATCTCGGTGCGCTCGGCCTCACTTAGGTCAGCATGCGGAGCCGGCGGGCGCTCGGCCACGGCAGGACGCAGACGCTCTTTGGCAGCGGGCGGCGTGTGACCGGGCGCGGTGGTTTTGAACACCAGGCCATCCACATGCGCACCGACGCGCTCCATGCGCGCGCGGATGATCTCGCGCAACAGCGTCATTTCCTGCGTCCACGAGGGCGAATCGAGATATACCAGCAGCTCATTGGACTCGGGCAGGTAGCGCAGGCCCGTCACATGTCGCCCCTCGCGCGTGCCCGAGCACACCGCGTTCCACGCGCGATAGACCGCGCGCGACTCCTCGGCAGCCTCCATCTGCGCGCGGCGCTCAGGTGTTGCAGCCGCCAGGATGCGCTGGCGCTCTGCGTTTAAAAACCCACTGAAGGCGACCGTTTCGCTCTCGCGCTCGTAATTAGCACGTCTCACCCATGCTCACCACCTTGGCTCGATCAAGCAGGTCATCGGTAAAGTATCCCAGGTTGGTCGTGGTTATGACCGTTTGGATATCATCGCCGATCAGCCGCAGAAAAGCACCGCGGCGCTCGCCATCGAGCTCGCTCATCACGTCGTCCAGAAGCAACAGCGGAGCAGTACCCAGAACATCGCGAGCCACGGCCACCTCGGCCACCTTCCAGGACAGTACCAACGTTCGCTGCTGTCCTTGGCTGGCAAATGAACGGGCGGAGCGACCCGCCACGGTAAATTCAATCTCGTCGCGATGCGGTCCCACCAACGTCACGCCGCGGCGAATTTCCTCGTCGGCGTGCTCATCAAGGGCGGCCAGCATGCGCTCGTACGCCCAGCCCTTCAGCTCTTCGCGATCCTCGACCTGGGGCAAATCCCCCAGTGTGGACGTATAGGTCACGTTGGCAGCCTCGCCGGACGCCACTTGCCCGTAGGCAGTGTGTACATGGCCCGCCAGCCGGTCGAGCAGGGCCAACCGGTGCACGAGCAGAGCCGCGCCCGCGCGGGCAATCGAATCGTTCCACGCGCCGAGCATCTCACGGCAGCACCAGGTCTCCTTGAGCAAGGCGTTACGCTGGGTCACGCAGCGCCCATAGGTGCTCGCAAGATCGGCATAGCGTGCGCTCAGTTGCATGCCAAAGTCATCGAGGGCGGCGCGGCGCACACTGGCGCCTCGCTTAACCATGTCCAGATGGTCAGGGCAAAACAGCACGCTCGGCAAAACCCCGCGTACACCGGCGGCAGAGCATCTCTTGCCGTTGCGGCTAAACGAGCGCTTACCGTCCTCCGCGCTCAATCCCATATCAAGCACGCGGCCGTCGCCCTCGAGCCTCAGCTCGACCTTGCACGAGCCCACGCCGTCAT
>JAIHTM010000143.1 GCA_022713905.1 Collinsella sp. | reverse complement strand
GATTTAAACCCGTTGATAAAGTACGCGTTGTTGACGTAGACGATGGGGACGAGCAGGACGAGCTCGGTGAGCGCGAGCGTCATGCTGTGGGTGTGGTCGGTGAAGATGCCGGGCAGCGGCCAGCCGAGCATGTGCCCCATGCCTATGTAGAACAGTGGGATGAGGAATACGATCGAGACGATGAGGCGGGTGCGCATGGCAGAGGCGGCGGCCTCCAACTTTTTGGTCGGCGACTCCATATGGGCGGCGCCGGACCTGGCTTGCGCACTTCCGCTTTGGACAGCGTCGGTGCCCGTGCTGATGGGCGAGGCCGAGTAGCCCGCGCGGTCGACGGCGGTGCAGATATCGTCGGGGGAGACCTGCGCGGGGTCATAGTCGACCATCATGGAACCGGCGAGCAGGTTGACCGCGACGCTCTCGACGCCGTCGAGCTTGCTCACGGCGCGGTCCACATGCGCCTGGCAGGCGGCGCATGTCATGCCGCCCACGTCGAACTTATCTTGAGCCATGGCTGCTCCTTTCCGTGGTTCGGTGTTGGAATTGTTAACCTGCCGATACTATACACCCATACCCCCTGGGGGTGTCCAGTACAGAAAGAAATGTATGACATTTCGTTATTGGTTGAGCTGATGGCCAGGTCGGCGGGCCGTAGCCGGTCTAATGTCTCAATCTGTAACAACTAGACCCGATTTTGTCGAATAACTGTTACAGATCGAGACAGACCGTCCGCGGTCAACTCAAATGTCTCGATCTGTAACATCTAGAGAGGTTTTTGACCCCTAGCTGTTACAGATTGAGATGTTGTCTCGCGGGGTTGGGGTTTATCTCGTTCTGTAACAACTAGACCTGTATCTGCCGAGCTGGTGTTACAGATCGAGACAATTGCCGGGGAGGGGTCCCGTTGCGGCAAGACACCCGTTCCCTAAATACAGAATCCGGGGATCACGCAGGTTCGCTTTTTGGGATTGTCCGCGGGCGTTGCGTACATAAAGACGTCGCCGTCGTGGCCTACGCGGTTTATGTAGAGCGTGCCTTCGGTCTCCGACGTATCGGGGCTCACCGTGCGCTCCCACCAGCAGGTGTCCTTGCCTTTCCACTGGCGCACCATCGTCTCGTTCGTGGAATACGGGCTCACCTTGAGCTCGCGGAAGAGCTGGTACTCCTTGCCTTCGCCGTTGTAGATGTCTGCCAGGTAGTGATAGTCCTCGGCAAACGAATCGGGCGGCTGTACGCCGCAGAGCTCGACCATGGCGGGCAGCCAGAGCGTCGCGGGCAGCTCGCTCAGACACGAAGCGCTTCTGGCGACGCCCACGTTGTTCGAGGTCTTCTTGACGGCCTTAATAAGCGCGCGCAGCTCGTTGGGCAGCAGCTTAAGGCCGCCGCCATCGAGCCATGCCCGCAGCTCGCAATCTGCCCAGCCGGCGCTCGGCGGTTCAGCCGCAGCATCGCGCTCGGCAATGCCGGCATCGAACATAAACGTCAGCCCGGCCCTGCCCGTCCCGTCCAAAAGCTCGTCGTGGCGGATGCCCACAAGTTGCGCGCCGACCTTCAGCCCGTTGGTGAGCGTTACGCGCTTGGTGCACGGATAGGGGATATGTCCATCGGCGTCGAGCAGGTGATAGCGCTTGGCAATCTCGCGTGCCTCGCTACGGGTCTCGGCGGCCTTAATCTTGAGCGAAATCTCCTGCAGCTGATCCCAGGTGTAGTCGTCAAGTGAACCGCGGATGCCGTCCAGGTAGTCGGGGATGCCAAAGCCATGGGTTGCCGCCCCGATAACGCCGAGCCCCGCAACGGCCGCGACAACGCCACCGATAATAAAGCGGCGGCGGGTCATGGCATCGTGCCGGGCCTGCTCCAGAATCTCTCGCGCTCGCTCGCCGGCGACGTCGACCTTAAGGTGCGTGCCAGAATCGATATCAATCGCGGCCTCGTCTCCTGCGCCTTCGCGGCCCTCGGATTCGGCATCGGTGAGGTATGCCGAGAGCACCTCGAGCATCTGCTGCTCGGTGGGACGATCGCACTGCTCGACTGAGAGACCCTTCATGATGATTTGGACGAGCGCTTCATCGCCCTCGCAGCGCGGCTCGAGCGGTGCCGGCTTGGTCTTGGTCTTTACGAGATAGAACGAGCCGGTTGCAGCGGCGTCCGTCGACTCAAAGTCAAACGGTTTGCGACCGCTGTAGAGCTGGTACAAAATGCTCGAAAGCGCATAGACGTCGATCGCGGGCGAGCGGCGAAGGGCCGCGATGCCTTCGATATCCTGCGTGAGCATTTCGGGCGCGGCGTATGCGGGCGTGGCAAAGCGCCAGATGTCGGCGCGCCGGGTGATCGTGTCGTCGCCGAGGGCCATGGTCGCGGAGCCCATGTCGATGAGGCAGGGGTCAAAGGAGCAATCGGCAATCTGCTGCTCGAGCGTTCGGCTGGTGGTGCGGAACATGATATTGGCAGGCGACAGGTCGCGATGGATGACCGGATTCACGAGGCCTTGGGTCATCAAGAGCGCGCGAAGCACGGCGTTTCCGACGGCGGCGACCATCTGGGTGGTCAGCCCACCCGAGGCGTCGTGCGGAAGCAAGGGCAGCGCCTGCTTGAGCGAGGTGCCCTCGACCCACTCCATGAGGATGAGCGGGTCGTTCTCGCACGATCCGTAGCCATAGACGCGCGGAAATCCGCGCAGGTGCGAGACGGTACACAGATGACGGTACTCCTCGAACAGTGCGGCGGTGTTGGCCAGATGCGCGGCCGATTGCTCGGCGGAGCGGTCGGGCGTCTGGTCGGAAAGGATGGCGTTGTCCTTGAGCAGCTTGACGGCAAAGACCTCGCCACTCGTGTTGGTCGCGCGCAGCACGTGCCCGATGTTGCCGTTGTTGCGGTGGGCCGTCTGGAGAATAAGCGTCATAAACCGACGCTTGGCGTCGTCCTCGGCGCTGGGGTCGACCGCCACGGCGGTATCGAACGTATCGAGACGGACGAGTTTGTCGCCATAGGCGCTATCGGTAGTATCCATGGCGTTCCTTTGTCTGGCATGGGTTGCCGCACGTTTACGCGAGCAGTGCGGATATCGGTAAAGTACCATGATAGCCGCACTGCCCACGTATACCGCTGAGCATTGTCGTTTACGACGCAGAAGGTAGAAGACGAAAGACGGACGGCGACCGTCTTTCGATCGCCGTCCGCGCTAGTCCACAATGACAAGGAATGTCGTGTAGAGACCCAGATGGAGCCTGTCGCTGTTTTCGATTTCCACTGGGGGATAGATCTTGCCGGGCTCGCGTAGGTCGCGCGGCGGCTCGATTACGATATCGCCGTCGCCCGCGCCCGATTCGAGCACCGTGCCGTTGGTCGATCCAAGGCCCTGGGCGTACCAGTGCTCACCCTCAAGCCAAATGCGAAGATGTTCGCGCGATGCGTCGGCGCCCACATCGGTGATGCTGGGCGAGGTTTTGGGCAAGGATCCAATTACCGTGCCACGCGGATCGCGTGTGAGGGGATGGATTTGCATGTCGACGCAGTTGTCGGCATGTGTCCTGAGCAGACCGAGGTTGGGAGCGACGGCGTGCGGCTGATCCAGACTGCCCATAAAGCCACGTCCGACGGTAGTTTCGGTGGTGCCAAAGTGCCCACCCGTCTTGCTGTCGCAAAAGCGCTCGACGGTGGCCACGCCCTGAACGGGATCGGCGAGCGCCCCCGTTGCCACAAAGAGCATAAGGTAAAGCGTGCTTTTCTCACGCACGGCATTGCCGTCAAAGTTGTCGATGCGATTGAGGGCATTTGAATATAGGCGGCTGTCCAGCTTGTAGCTGGCGAGAGCCGACATCATTTCGTTGGCGGCCGGACCGCGATAGTGCTCGGCGATTGCCCGATAGGCGGACTCGCCGCCGCCGAGCTTGCTGCAGATTGCCGCGGAAAGGTTGAGCGTGGTGACGGTAAAGTCGCTGTAGATGGCGGGCGCGCACTGGTCAGGCTTGCGATGGACGATGTAACGGGTGAGATACGAGCGGTTGGAAGAGCATTTCTCGAGCAGGGTACTGCCGAGATAAGAGTTTCCATTGATGAGCATTCGGGCGATCTCGAGATGTTTAAGACCGCCGAACGAGCGGATATCGTTATAGAGGACCGAGCAAGGCGTCTCGGCTGCCACGGATACCTCCTTTGATTGCTTCCTAGCCAATATGGCGATAGGAATTAATGGCTCCCGGTGGGCGACGTATTAAATGGCTGCGCAATATACAGCGTAACCAAAGCAACATTATAGGCCACATGTTCGAAATTGCAGGAAGACTGAGAGATTTGGTTTGGACTGGACGGAAATCCCCCTCTGTCTTGATCTATAACAATTAGGACCCGGTTTTGCCCTGCATCTGTTACAGATTGAGACGTTTGTGAACCGTGTTGACCGTTTGTCTCGATCTGTAACACGTAGAGGAAGATTTGACCTGTAGATGTTACAGATTGAGACAATCAGCCGGGCCCACCTCGTCCGCCTCGTCATCTGTGATTTACGTGGGGGCATACGGAGTACGGGTATACTAACCCGCGGCGAATCTGCTCCATCGCTTAGAGCTGCTGCGTCTGGACGGCGCGTGATAGGGCTGCCAAAGCGATCGCCAGCGTGCTGAGCAACGTCCTCTCTGTGCGCACCCGTTTTTGTATGTATCAGCGCACTACCAAGCACGCCCGCGCGGCCGCATGCCGCGCCCATAGTGCGTGCAGATAAGGAACAACAACATATGCGTAATTCTGTATCCGACGTCACGGACGCCGAGATTCTGGACGAGACCCGCGAGGCCATGACTCAGGCTGCCTTCGATGCTGCCGACGAGGCCAGTGCCGCCGAGACCGTCGAGTCCGCGACCGAGAACCTGCCCGCCTTTGACGAGCTGGGACTTTCGGACGAGATGCTTCGTGCCATCGAGAACCTGGGCTACACGGCGCCCACGCCTGTCCAGGCCGGCTCCATCCCCGTGGTGCTCGAGGGTCGCGACCTGCTTGCCGCCGCTCAGACCGGCACCGGCAAGACGGCCGCCTTCCTGCTGCCGACCATGAACAACCTGGAGCACATCGCTCCGCCTAAGCCCGTGCGCGAGCGTGGCGGTCGCAATCGCCGTCGCGGCGCCAAGAAGCCCGAGGGCAACGGCCGCGGCCCCGTGATGCTCGTCATCACCCCCACGCGCGAGCTCGCCCAGCAGATCGACGAGGTCGCCAGCAAGATTGCCGACGTCACCGGCCATGTTGCCGTGACCGTAGTGGGCGGCGTGAGCTACAAGCCCCAGACCGCGGCGCTCAAGTATGGCTGCGACATCCTAGTTGCCACGCCGGGTCGTCTGGTCGACCTGATCGAGCAGGGCGCCTGCCACCTGAACGAGGTCAAGGTGCTGGTGCTCGACGAGGCCGACCGCATGCTCGACATGGGCTTTTTGCCCGCCGTTCGCCGCATCGTGCGCGAGACGCCGGCCGAGCGCCAGACGCTGCTGTTCTCGGCGACCCTCGACGAGGAGGCCGTGGGCGAGATCACCGACCTGGTGAGCGATCCGGCCCGCGTGGAGATCGCGCCCGCCACGTCGACCGCCGACACCGTCGACCAGTTTGTGTTCCCGGTGTCCATCGAGGCCAAGAACAACCTGCTGCCCGAGTTCCTCAAGAAGGAGGGCCCGGAGCGCACCATCGTCTTTATGCGCACCAAGCACCGTGCTGACAGCTGCTGCCGTCGTCTGGAGCGCAAGGGCATCAAAGCCGCTGCGATTCACGGCAACCGCAGCCAGGCCCAGCGCGAGCGCGCGCTTTCGGCCTTCCGCGACGGCACCGTCGACGTGCTGGTGGCAACCGACGTCCTGGCCCGCGGTATCGACATTAGCGACGTGCGCTACGTCGTGAACTTTGACGTGCCGGCCGAGCCGACCGACTACATCCACCGTATTGGCCGCACGGGCCGCGCCGGCGAGCTGGGCTGGGCCATTACGTTTGTGACTGAGCAGGACGTCGATGAGTTCTACGAGATCGAGAAACTCATGGACAAGACGGCCGATATTTACGAAGCCGGCGATCTGCATGTGGGTCCCAACCCGCCTGCTGTTGACCCTGAGCGCGATCCTGCTGCCTTTAAGGTGAAGAAAAAGACCAAGCGCGGCAAGTCCAAGAGCAAAAAGAAGCTTGAGCAGGCGCGCCGCGACGGCAAGCGCAACGGCGACGATTACGGTGATGTTGCCGGTCGTTCCAACCGCGGCCGCGATGAGCGTCGTGGCGACGGCGAGCGTCCGAGCCGTCCCAAGCGCGGTGGCAAGACCCGCGTGCGCGAGGGCGTCCAGGCTCGCGTGGATGAGGCCGTTGAGAGCGTGGCACGCGAGGTGGCTGCCGAGGAGCGTGCCGGTGCTGCCGAGCAGGCTCCGCGCGGCAACCGTGCCGAGCGTCGAGCCAAGCAGTTCCAGGGCGAGGCACACCGCCGTCGTCGCGAGGACGAGGACCGCGGCGGCCGTCGCCGTGTCGAGCGCGAGGACGAGGGCCGTGGTTCGCGCGGCGGCAAGCGCGGCTCGGGCGACCGTCGTCGTTCCGG
>JAIHTM010000142.1 GCA_022713905.1 Collinsella sp. | reverse complement strand
CCCCCGCCGTTCACATTCGACGCGTTTGTCCTACTCTATTCCCATTTTTTGCCGACACCAGTGAGGAATGTAACGAACCGGGCAAAAACGAACGGGACACGGCAAGGGGACGGTCTCTTCGCTTTGGATGCCGAACACAAAAAGGGCATCGGCGTAAGCCGATGCCCCAAACAGGACGCGTAGTATGTCCTGGCGACCACACCTAAAACGAACTTAGTCTATTCGTCCCAGGAAAGGCTCTTTCCGGTCTTCTTGGCCAGCAGCAAGAACAAACCGATGATGACGTTGCATGCGATGCAGAAGATGAAGACACCCTGGAAAGAACCGGCAAGCTCATAGACCTTCATCATAACGGGCATGCCGAAGGCGCCGACGATATAGCCTACGGAGCAAATCAGCGCGAAGATGCGACCGAAATCGCGGGAGCCAAAGACATCCATAACCAAAACGGTCAGAGCGGTGCCGGCAATGACATACATGACGTCGTTTACGCCTGCGGCAAGGATGCTGAGCGTCGAGTTGCCGCTGCTCATCATGAGCATGACAAAGGAGAGGATGGAGACGGCAAGCCAGCCCAGAATGGCCTTCGTGCTGCCGAACTTATCGCAGGTGGTGCCAACGATTGGGTTAAGGAACAGGTCGAAGAGCGATGCGGCGGAAACCATGAAGCCGCCCACCATGGGGTTAAAACCAACCTCGGAAGCATACGTGGGGAAGAGCTGGTTCATGCAGCAGGTGAGCTGAACAAGGCAAAGGAAACCGATGCAGAAGAAGAAAGCAGGCGACTTGATGGCGCGCGCATAGCTAACGCCGCGGACGCTTTCCTCGGTCGTCTCCTCGGTCTCGGTGACCGTCTCGCCTTCGACATAACCATAGGGCAGCATGCCCTTGTCCTGAGGCTTGTAGCGAATAATCAGGATGGAGGCGGGAAGAATCAGCACGGCGGAGACGCCAGCGAGCACCAGATAGCCAGTCCTCCAACCGGCGGCCTCAATAACAGAGGTGATGACAGGACTCATGATGAGCATGTAAATCGAGTTTACAGCCCAAGCGAGGCCAATTGCCAGACCGCCGGATTTTTTGAACCACTGGTCGATAACATCGGACATGGCAACGCCGGTGGTGAAGGCGAAACAAACGCCAATCAGGGCGCCAGCAGCGATGAACATCCAGACTTCGGTGTAGAAGGCCATGCCTGCGCCGGCGGCGAGCAGGATAAGCTCGACGACGGGGAGCCAAACCTTGCCAACGACCTTGGGGATGAGTTTTCCAACAAACGGAAGCGCCGCCGCAAGACCAATGAGCGTCGCGGTGAAGTAATACGAGAAGATGGAGTAGTCAAACCCGAACTCCTCGCACACGGGCGCGACGAAGGAACCGGCGATTACGCTATAGGATCCGGTCGTGCCAGCAGACATGAGGCCGAGCGCGATTACGAGAACCCATGCGTAGACCTTACTGCTCTTTAACTTTGTATTATCCATTGATGCTGCTCCTAGAGACCCAGAAGGGCGCACATAACGGCCTTGATGGTGTGCTGGCGATTCTCCGCCTCGCGGAAGATGACGGAGGCGTTTGCCTCGAAGCACTCGTCTGCGATCTCAAAGCCCTCGGTGATGATTTCGCGGTGCAGGTCGTTCTTGCACTGCTCGAGGAGCATCTTGCCAACGCGGTGGTCGGCATTGTGGACAGAAGGAAGCTCGTGCATGCAGAAGATGTTGGGGTTGTTGGTGCGCTTGCACAGCTCGCTGGTAACGCGATAGGGATACAGGGACTCGGCATCGCCCAGCCAGGAATCATAGTCGTCGGGATCCAGAACCTCGTCGCCGCACTCGGGGTTGATGTAGCGCCACTCCTCGGTAACGATCACGTCAACGCCATCCAGGGCATCAAGATCAGAGGTGATGGTGAAGGTCCTGTTGGGAGCGTACTTGGCGTAGCATGCCTCGACCTCGTCGATCATGCTCTGGCACATCTGGTGACGGAGGTCATCGGGACCGATGGCGAGGAAGTCCATGTCGAGCATGGCGCACAGGCGGCCATACCACACCGGAGCGCCAGCGCAGTTGCCCACGAAAGCCATCTTCTTGCCGTGGCTGGTACGCAGGCCGCCCCACTGCTCTTCCATCGTGAGGGCGTCAGCGAGCATCTGCGTCGGGTGGTCACCAAGGGTGAGGGCATTGATAACCGGAATGTCGACCAGCTCGGCGACGTCATAGAGGAACTGCTCGTCCTTCTGAGCACGATAAACGATGAGGTCATACATACCGTTGAAGACACGCATGGCGTCCTTGACGGTCTCGCAGTCGCCCATGTGGGAATTGGTCAGATAGGTGAAGCCCATGCCAAGGTCGTTGCAGGACGTCTCGAAGGCGCAGCGGGTGCGGGTCGAGCCCCACTCAAAGTTTGCAAGCACGTTCTTGCCGGGAAAGTAGCGCTGATCGACGCCGGACTTCTTCTGGGCCTTAAGGTTCCAGGCAAGATCGATGAGGTAACGGAAATCCTCGGAGGAGAGATCATGGATGTTGAGGTAGTCGCGACCACGGAGGCTGTTGTTCATGCCTATTTCCTTTCTATCTACTGATAAATAAACGGTGGATGTGCCCCCGAGAGAAGCACGGACAACTCTCGGGGGACGGTATATGTGGTGCCTAAGTCAGATAGCGCAGTTTAAGGGCTCGCTAGCAGCTGGCTGCCACGTCCTTGGTCCAGCAGTGCACGCCGCCGCCGGACAGGTTAAGCGCAAGAGAGTCGATCATGATGACCTTGCGATCGGGGAAGCAGCTCTCAAGAACTGCCTGGGCCTGCTCGTCCTTCTCTTTCACGATTTCGCTCATGCCCTCGTGGTAGTAACGCTGGCCAAGAACGACGCCGTTGCAGATCAAGAAGTTGCAGTAGCTCGCTGCGGCGTAGAAGTGGACGGGTCCTTCGGGCCAAGGAGTGCCATCCATGAACTTGCCGCCCATTTCATCGATAAAGCCCTTGTACAGCTCGTAATCCTCGTCGCCGGGGGCGATGACGACTTCGATCGGCTCGGCGGTGGGCATACGGACGATCTCGAAGGGCTTGCCCTCCCAGTCTGTCTCTTTGCTCAGAATCTCGTAGGCTGCCTCAATGCGGCGGCGAGACTCCGCGCCAGCCTTGCTCGAAGCGGCTTCTTCATCGGACACCTCAGCAAGAAGAATCTTGTTCGGGGTGATAAAGCGGCACATCTCATCGATATGGGCCGCAAAACTCATGCCAAAGACGGGGGTTCCGTCTTCCTTCTCGTCGAGAATGCCCAGTCGATAATCATCGTCCTCAAGCATGGGCTGCGGAAGCCAGATAACCTTGTTGAGGTTGTAAATGCGCTTGTACTCGGCCTCTACTTCCTCTTTCGTGAACTCGGGATTGCGCTTGCGGCATTCCGTGTCCTCGATGGAGATCAGGGTGCCGTGACCGTCAAACTCGCGGTCGCCGCCCTCGGATACCATTTCGGAATTCACGATATCAAAGCAACCGAGTGCAACGGCCATGTGAACGGCTGCCTTGCGTGCAGACTGACACTCCGGGGAGTTCTTATCCCACACGCCGTAGTAGGTCCAAGCGGGGTTGACCATATAAGAATGGCCCTTGTCGTCGACCATGATGCTGGGGCCGTTGTCGCGGACATAGAAGTTGGAGTCTTCGAACTGCGTGATCTCGATACGATCGAGATCGACCCCCTCCTCCTTCAGACGCGAGCAGGCTTCCTCGTAGGAGCCCGGGGTGCCGCAGTTGAGATTGACCGTAACGTCGCCATACTCGAGCAGAGCCTTGATTACATCAACGCAGGGCTGGCGGTTATCGAAACCTTCAGCACGAATGTAATCGGGAAGCCATGTCACATAGACGTTGGAGCGCTTCTCGAACTCGCCCGGCATACGATAGTTCTCGTACATGGTTGGTCCTTCCGTCGTGTTTCCCGCGATGCTGTCCGGCCGCGACAATAGCGGGGTTTCACCTGCTATAGTACTACTATACCTACCGTTCGGTAGATGATTTTAAGTAATTGCCATTCGCCTAGCGATACATACCGTTCACCGTTTATAGTGGTCATGTTTGAACACGAATTGATGTCCCATTGCCATCCTTAATTGATGTTGGCAGTGCGGAAGTGATTTGCAATGGAGAAGCGCAGCGTGAGCACAAAGAGAAAAATATTGAACGCGATGTACGATCTTGTAGCGGAGGTCGGCTACGACAAGGCGTCGATTGGAAAAATCTGCGATCGTGTCGGCATCTCCAAACCGTCTGTGTACTACTACTTTCCCTCCAAGGAAGAAATCTTCACTACACTTTTGGATAGCATGTTCCCGTCCATTGATTATCAGCGCGACTATTCGCTGATTGTCGATCGGGACGGCTTTAAAGCGGCGCTTATTGAGCTCGGCAATACGGTTATAGGCGGCTATCGAAGCGATGAAAAGCGACGTCGCGTGTTGGCAGAGGTCAGTATTCAGGCAAACCGAATACCTGCGGTCCAAGAGCGTCAGGCAACGGCAACCAATCGAACTATGGGGGCGCTAAAGGACATCCTGTCGCATGGCGTTGAGATTGGCGCACTTCCGGACGGCACCGATGTCATGCTGTACGTGCAAATCCTGTATACCGTTCTTGAGGGAACAAGCAATACGGTCGCGCAGGACGAGGATATTGACGAAAAGGCGGTTTGGGCCGGGGTAGTCGGACTCATGTTCAAATAGGCTAGTCAAGCAGAAGTGCACGCTGGCGCTCGAGTGGCCTGCTGGTGACCGTTGAAACGAAAAGCGGGGCCGATTCCAAGCTAGTTTGGAATCGGCCCCGTTGCATAGAGTTCTGCGAAAGTGAAAATCGGCCCGGCCTATTTCGCGGCAGCTTTATTAAAAAGCCCAGAGATGATGGCAAATGCAGCAATCATAAGGTTGCAGACGATGCAGAAGATAAATACTCCCTGGAAAGATCCCGCCATGCCGTAGACCTTCATCATGACCGGCATGCCAAACGCACCAACGATATATCCTGCGGAGCAGACAATCGAGTAAATCCTTCCGAAGTCTTTCGATCCGAAAAGCGAAAGAAGGAGCATTGGCATTGCGGTTCCAACAATGGCGAACATGACGTCGTTCACGCCGGCGGCGATGATGGAGACGGTCTCGCTGTTTCCGCCGATGATGAGAAGCAAGAAAGAGGAAATGCTAACTGCCGTCCACGTAACCGTTGCTTTAATGGCTCCGAGCTTATCGCATGTTTTTCCAACAAAGGGATTTAAGAAGATATCGGAGAGGGAGGCTGCGGAGACCATCAGGCTTCCTACGATGGGATTGAATCCAACCTCGCTTGCATAAGTTGGGAAGAGCTGATTCATGCAGCAGGTGAGTTGCGCCACGCAAAGCAGCAAGACGCAGAGGATAAAAGACGGCGTCTTGGCAGCATCCCGGAGCGTCATGCCGGTGAGAACATCATCCTGTTTTTCGAGGCTGCTGTCCTCGGAGGTTTCGGCGGCGGTTTCTCCGTACGGAAGCATATTGCGATCAGAAGGTTTAAATCGAATGATAAAGGCGCTTGCAGGCAGAATCATGGCTGCGGAAACGGCCGCGAGTACGATGAATCCCACGCGCCAACCTTGTTGCTCGATGACAAGTGTGACAACGGGACTGAGTAGAAGCGTGCAAAGGGAGTTGACGCCCCATGCAAGGCCGATGGCAAGACCCGATGATTTGCTAAACCATTGGTCGATGACGTCGGACATGCAAACACCGGTTGTAAACGAAAAACAGATGCCGATGACTGCGGCGGAAGCGATGAACATCCAGACTTCGGTGTAGAACGCCATTGCGGCACCAGCAGCAATGAGGACGAGTTCAATGCCTATGTGCCACGGTTTGCCAATTACTTTTGGTATGAAGCGGCTCAGGAGTGGGAGACCGAGCGCAAGGCCAAGAAGAATAGCAGTGAAATAGAAAGAGAAAGAGGTGTAGTCAAAGCCGAGGTCTTCGCATACCGGAGCAACGAATGAGCCGGCAACAATGCTATATGTGCCGGTTGTTCCGGCGGACATCAAGCCAAGTGCAATAACGACAAACCAAGCAAATGCGCCGCTCTCGTGGGGGCGGTCCTTTTCGGTTGATACGATCTGAGCCATGGCTACTCCGTTTCTATCGGCAGTGCAACCTATATGCCTACCGATAGGTATATAAACCAAAGGACGCCGCGTCAAGCATTAAGCGGGGGAAGGTCACTTAATTCGCCAAACGGTAGCCCGAACATATGATTCGTGTTGGTGGGTATTGGTTGAATTGAATCGTCATTTCCGACAACGGTTTCTAATTGCCGGGGCAATCCCCGGTTGCTGCACTGTGGAGAAGGCGCCCGATGCCGGCAGGCCCGTCCACCCGCTCTCCCCCGCCGTTCACATTCGACGCGTTTGTCCTACTCTATCCCCGTTTCTGCCGGTACCAGTGAGAAATGTAACGAACCGCACCAAAATCAAAACCACCCCTAAAAGGGGTGGTTTGCTCTTAGGGTATAACCCTTGGATTTCCGGCACGCGTCTAAAGGCGCCGGCCCTCACGGGGTTCGGGCC
>JAIHTM010000141.1 GCA_022713905.1 Collinsella sp. | reverse complement strand
CTTCGGCGTTCATGCTGCCCCCATCATCGCGGTCTACGGGGTCAAAGATATGGCACCGTGGGGACACATGTATGTCAATCCTGGTCTAACAGAGCCTTTCTTTTTCACGTTTTTGGCCGCACCCCCCCCTTTGACGTGCGCGTGGCCGAGTTTGTGCCGGCGAACGAGGTCGTTATCTACGAGAGCATCGTCGTCGGCGCGAGCGTGATCGGCTATTTTGTGCGTCCTCTCCTGTACTATCGCCGTCCCCAGACAATCGATGCAACGAGCGATATGACGGGCGTGCTGCTGGTGTCGGCATTGCTGCTGCTGATTATGGCGGCGCAGTTTCAGGTTGTGATTGCGGGCGGTCTGGTGGCGTGCTGCGCCCTGGGCTACTGCGGATCGACCGCTCATGCCAATCTGGCGCGGCGTTTTGCGCAGACGCCTTGTCTGGCACGTGCCGTGGCGGTTTCTTATGCTGCGGGCATTTTGGTACAGGTGCTCAACCATATGGTGATGCCTGCGGGCATTCCTCAACAGTTTGTCCTTATTGCCTGTGCGATTGCGCTGGTTGGGCTGCTTCACGGTACCCGCCGAGCTAAATTACGCGATGAGTCCGCGCCCGAGTTCGAAGCCGAGATTGCCGAGCTATCGGTCGATGCGTCGGAGCATGGCGCCAAGTGGCGCGATAATCCCGAGGCAAAGGCGGCCTTCCAGGGTGCCGTAGTGCGCTTGACGGTGGCGACCGCCTGCCTCACCGGCGTATTCGCGGCTCTCAATGCCGGTCTTACGACCTCGCATGCCGCCGGCGCTATCGATCTGGGTGACTGGCCGCGCTTGCTGCTGGTTGTGAGTGCGCTTGCTGCCGGCGCCCTGTATGACCTGCGCGGACGCTCGTATATGAATATCATCATGACGTGCGCCGCCATGCTGTCCACGCTCTCGTTCTTTGTGCTTATCACCGATGGCAACGGCGGCAATGCGCTCGCCGCCACGATTATCTTTTACCTGGGCACGGGCTTTTTCGTGGTGTTCTTCACCGCGAAGTTCGCCGCGATTTCGATGTATGCCCGCTGGTCGTATCTGTGGCCGTGCATGGGCCGCGTCATCAACAACATTTGCTCAATGCTTGTGACGGCTCCGGCGGTGGCGATCATCTCGAGCCAAAACGTGCTGATGGCGGTGGGTGTCGTACTCGTGCTGTTTGTCGGCATTGCGATCTCGCTGTTGGGGCAGTTTGGACAAGGCGTTGAGGACGAAGCGGGTCACAGGGGGCTGGCGTTTGCCACCGACGATCTTGGCGTGAGCCGTGCGCCCGATCAGGTCGACACGGTGTCCCTGGAGACACCGGAGCTTTCGTTTGACGATCGACTCGACGGTTTTGTAGCCGCCTTTGGACTTACCAAGCGCGAGCGCGATGTACTGGAGGCGCTGGTCGTATCGGACGACAGCGTGCAGGACGTTGCGGCAGCGCTCTTCCTTTCGCGTTCTACGCTCTACCGCCATATCGCCTCGATCAACAAAAAGACCGGTGCCGCCTCGCGCGTGGCCCTCATCAATTTCTTCTGGTCCTGGACACCCCAAGACTAGCCAAAACCACCACGAAGGGGACAGGCACCTTTGTGGTGGTTTTACCTGCAAAAATATGAATATGAGACATTTGTCACCTGCCGTTTTGGCGCTCAAAGGCATATGAATGTGATGTTGAGCGGAGCAGAACGGAAGGGGTGGGCCTATGGCGTCTCGTGGTTGCTCGTCTAATAAAATTGCGGGCGCGCTTATCGCCGTGGTGGTCCTTGCTGCGGCGGTGACGCTTGTGCGGGCATACGGCTTTGGTGCCCGTGCCGACCAGGGAAAGAACGCCGCGCAAGCGTTGCTGAACGATTGTGCTGCCGATCCGGTGGCAGTCAAGCTTATCGAGGACGGCGAGGCGCGGACGATCTATGAGACCGACGATGCCGAGCTGGTCGCATCGACTTTTGCCGCGCTCGACGATTGCACCGTGGGAGGTGCGGTGGATGAGCGGATGAGCGATGCCGGTCGCACGCTCGTCTTTGTCTATGAAGACGGCTCGGAGCAATCGGTGGAGTTCGAGGGCGGGAATATCGTGCTCGACAAGACGGCATATCGCCTTGACGGTGCCGATGAACTGTGGCGACAGCTAGCCGCCATCAAGAACAGTCAATGAAATGAGGGGTGTACGGGATGAGTGATTTGAGATTCTGCCCGGCGTGCGGGATGCAGCTGCCGCGGGTCGCCGGCGTGCCGGTGCGATTTTGCCCGGACTGCGGTGTTCGGCTTGAGAGCGTTGAGGATGACCCGGGTGTCGCGGAACACGCAAATGGGGCGGCTGCCGATGATGGCGCGGGCGAAGGTTGTGAGCCGAGCGCGAACGCGCCGGTCGATGTGCCGATGCAGGATGCCGACGCCGCGTCGCCGGTCCGCGACGTGGCCGCAGCGGATGCTCCCCGCGTCGGCGACCTTGAGCTCCACACCGCATGCGATGCCTCTGGCGGCCAAGCGCTCGCGCAAGTGGCGCTGCCGCGGGGTTGGCGTATCGAAGAGGCGCATCTTGAGCGCAGCAGTAGTTTCGACTGCCCGATTTCAGTTGGCGTGACGGCGGCAGGCCCGGCGGGCGAACGCATCATGTATCGCTCCGAGCTCTGCTACGTGGACGCGGGCGCCGTTGCCAAGCGTATCCCCACGCAAACCGAGCGCAAGGCGTTTGTGCACGTGGAGGCGGCGTGCGACGAGTTAGCTCAAGCCTGCGCGGCGCAATTGGGCGCACGGGCGGAGGTTGTGGCCGAGCAACCCTATCCGTCGAGCGCGGCAGGCGATATTGAACATGAGCGTGCTCGCGTAAAGCGCGAGGCTGCAAACGACTTTGCGATTCAGGGCTTTTCGATGGAACCGAGCGATGTGGTCTATGAGTGCCGTATGCGCCGATATCGGCTCGCGGGCGCCCCGGCGCCTACCGAGCTTGCGGTGGCGGCAAAGGTCGAGGGCTATGTGGCCTCGATCGGCGGAGTCGCGGGCTCCGTGGGTAAAGGCGTTGCCGCCGGGGCCGAGGCGCTGCTGGGCGTGGGCCTTTCGAGCGGGCTGATCGGCGGCGTTCTGGGCAAGCGCCTGCGCGAGCGCCAGACGGCTGCGGCGGCGGGTCAGCGCGCCGCGAAAGATCAGGCCACGGATCAGAGCGATTGCCCAGACGGGGCGCCGTTTAAGCTGGGCGCGGCCGACCTGTTGCAGTGGCGTATCAGGGACAGCTTCTGCCTGGTTGCGCCAGAAGGCCGTCTGGACGAGGCGGCCTCCACGGCGCTTGCCTCAATGGCATCGACCCTGCGGCTCAACCCGTCGATTGCGCGCGAAGCGTGCGCTCAAAAGCAGCAGATGGTGCTCGAGCAGCGTCAGCGCACGCAGATGAACATCGCCCAGCAGCAACAGCAGTTCGCGGCCTGGCAGCAGATGCATGCCTCGCAGCAGGCGGCGTTCGACAGCTACCAGCAGGCTTGGTTTGAGCGCAGCGATCGTCAACACGCCGCGAATATGGCCGCCAGCGCGGCCAATTTCTCCAGCGCAGGTGTGGGAACGGGCGCGGCCTCGTATTCCGATGCTATTCGCGGGGTCAACCATTACACCAGGCCCGACGGTACCGATGTCGAGGTTTCGGTGATGGCGGACCAAGCTTGGGTGAACGGCTCGGGCGACGTGATCGGCACGCGCGATGGCTTTGAGCCCGGTTTTGGCTGGACGGAGCTGCCCCGTCAATAGCGTGAGTGGGCTATGGGTGGATCGGTGTCGAGGCGTTGCTCGGCACTGTGATAAGAAACGGGAAAGGAACAACGATGAGGGAGACGGTTATTTCGCGCACGGCGTTTGTCGCGGCGGCGGGAACGGCGTTGCTGACGCTTGCGGGGTGCGGTGGACAGCAGGCGCAGGACACGACGGGTTTTAACGACGATCGTCCGGTAAAGGACAAGATGGATGCGGGCTCGTCATCGGGCGATTCCGGTGATGCGGGCGGCGGTGCGGACACAGACAGCGGCTCGGCGGACGCGTTCGATACGTGGTCGGATGACTGCTGGGATGCGCACCGCAACATCAGCATCACAGCGTTGCTCGAGCTTAGGGGCTGGCAGTTGCAGGAGTTTGCGTCGCAACAGGGTTATACCTGGCAAGATGCGCTCGAGATGTACGAGAACGAGGCAGGTCGCGTGCTCAGCGTCTGCAATATCAGCAAGGATGGCGCAACCGAATGGCTCGGCGAGGATGAAATCGGAAAGCTCGACAAGGGCGGCACCGGGAGTACCGTGATGTTTACGCTGCAGCTTGCGGGCTATTCGAGCTGCGAGGATGTTATCGCGGGCTTTTCCGTTCCGGTTGAGGACCGGGCGCAGATCACCTCGGGCTCGTGGATCGCGTGCGTCTACGGTTCCAACATGGCGCGGCACGTTGCCATGGTGAGCCCAATGGAAAACGGCGACTACCGCCTGGACCTCATTACCGAGGAGGCCATCAAGACCGGTACGTTTACCCAGGGCGGCGGTGCTCCCACGATTAACGAATTTTGGCAGGAAAAGACCGGACGCGCGCTCGGCTAAGTGCGATGCGGCCAATAGCATAGCGAGGGACGAACATGATGAACGAGATGACGATGAGCCGTGCGGCCTTTGTGGCGGGCGCGGGCGCGGCGGCTTGCGCACTGGCTGGATGCTCGGGCACAACGGGCGGCGCCAAAGCAGCGAGCACGGCGGACGCCGCCTGCGTGGACGACAATGCCAACGTGACGGTCTATGCCGCGATCAACTTGGGTGGTGCCGATCTGGTGCGCCTGCTCAAACATCAAAATTATGAGTGGCAAGGCGAGAACGTGGGCTACGGCGCCGTCGATGACGCGGGATTTTTCGCTTTTACCTTTTCCAAGGTTTCGGACGATGTGGACGAGCTTGCGAACAGCGCGATACCGCTTTCGGAGTCCGAGTACGAGGAGCTTGAACCGGGCGGCGGAGACGAAAACATCGCGATTCTGCTCTCGGTGGGCGGCTATACAAAGGGCGAGCGGGCGCTCATCGGCGCGATTGGCGATGCGGCGATGGTGCAGGAGAAATGCACGATCGATGATGCCCTGTATTGGCTGGTCAAGGCGCTTGACGGCCACCGCTACGTGATTATGGCCGACGACACCGAAGACGATGGCGATAGCGCTCATGACATCTATATCTACAATGAGGCTTTTATTCGAACTGGGTATCTGAGCGGCGGCGACCAGATCGATATCGACGAGCTCTGGAGCCGCCTGACCAACGCCTCGTAACGCCCCAAAACCACCACGAAGGGGATAGGCACCTTTGTGGTGGTTTTGCCTTAGGGCTGTCTGTTACAGCAGTTCGCCGTGGCGGGCTATGAAGCGGCGCTTTGTCAGCTGGGTCAGCGCAATATAGGCGGCGACGATGCCGATGAGCAGCGCGAAAAAGCCCGCGGGCAGTGTCATGAGGCCGAGCGCATCGGCGATGGGGCTTGCCGGCAGCCAGGTGACGAGCGCCAGACCCAGCACGGTGAGAACGCACAGAGCGGGCGCGGCGTGGTCGCGCGGGCTCGGCAGATGCGGGGAGCGCAGCATGTGGACCACGAGTGTCTGCGACCACATGGACTCGACAAACCAGCCGCTCTGGAAGAGTGCAGCGAAGGTCGCCATACCCGCGACGTCGCCCGCGGCGGCAAGCTCGGGCCAGCTTGCGTCCACGGCGGCGGGGCACACGACAAAGAAGAGCGCGGCGAAGGTCACGATGTCAAACATCGAGCTCACGGGGCCCAGCTCGAGCATAAAGCCCTTGATGGACGCGGCGTCCCAGGCACGCGGACGGGCGGTCCAGGCGTCATCGACGGTGTCCCACGGTAGCGCGATGCACACGATCTCGTAGACCAGCGACAACAGTACCAGCTGCAGGGCGCTCATGGGCAAAAACGGCAAGAACAGGCTCGCGACGGTCACGGACAGCACGTTGCCAAAGTTGGAGCTCACTGTGGTCTTGAGGTACTTGAGCAGGTTGCCGTAGGTGCGGCGGCCTTCGATGATGCCGCGCTCGAGCACGCCCAGGTCCTTCTGAAGCAAGATGATATCGGCGGATTCCTTGGCAATGTCGACGGCCGAATCGACCGAGATGCCGCAATCGCTCGCACGCATGGCGGCGGCGTCGTTGATGCCGTCGCCCATAAAGCCCACGGTGTGGCCGAGCAGCTCGCGCATGACGCGCACCAGGCGCGCCTTCTGCAGCGGCGAGAGCTTGGCGAAGAGGTGGGTTTTCTCGGCACGCTCGGCAAGCTCGGTGTCGTCGAGTGCATCGATCTCGGAGCCCAGCAAGACGTTGCTCGCGTCGATGCCAATCTGCTCGCAGACGGTGGCGGCGACGCGGTCGTTGTCGCCGGTCAGGACCTTGACCGCCACGCCTTTGGCCTCGAGCGTGGCGACGGCGCCCGCAGCACTTGCTTTGGGCGGATCGAGGAAGGCCAAAAAGCCCATCAGCACCATGTCGCACTCGTCGGCGATGCCAAACTCGCCCACGCAGCGCGGATCGGTCTTCTGCGCCACGGCAATCACGCGCAGGCCCTCGGCGTTAAGATTGGCGACCTGCTTGCGAA
>JAIHTM010000140.1 GCA_022713905.1 Collinsella sp. | reverse complement strand
GGGCGCCGCCCACCGGTCAGCGGCCAGAGCATGGGGGGCACGCCCGGTCCCGTTCCGAACCCGGAAGCTAAGCCCCATCGCGCCGAGAGTACTGCGGGGCCAGCCCGTGGGAGGCCAGGGCGCCGCTGACCGGTGGACGGCACCGAGCCGTGCGCTTGAACTGAGAAGGGGGAGGTCTCGCGGCCTCCCCCTTTTTTGCGTTTACCGGGCTTTTGTCTCACATAGTAGCTGTGTTTTATAACCCTCGTTTGTCGCATCTTCTGTGAACGGGCTACAATAACTTAGTCTGTGCGATATGGAGGTGAACATGGCTGAAGCTGGTATCGGCGTTGATATCGTCGAGATTTCCCGTATGAAATCAATTCTTGAAAAGACGCCGTCGTTTGCTCGGCGCGTGTTTACCGAAGAAGAGCGTGCGTATTGTGATGCATCATCGCGTCCCGCTGCTCACTATGCCAGCCGCTTTGCTTCGCGCGAGGCGGTACTTAAAGCTCTCGGCACGGGTTTTAGTCAAGGCGTTGGTCGCAAGGATGTTTCGGTTACGCGTGATAAACTCGGCAAACCGAAGGCGCTGCTTTCGGGCCGTGCTCTCGAGATCGCTCAAGAGCTGGGTGTTGTTGAGGTCGCTCTTTCCATTACGCTTACAGGAGACTTAGCCGTTGCGAATGCCATCGCGATTACCGAAGATGCTCGGCCTAAGCCAAAAGAGGAAAAGGTGAGTACCAAGAAACGCGTAGCGCAGACATTTAAAGAGGCTCGCTCTGTTTTAGTTGAGCTTGAGCAGCTGCAGAATTCAGCATTGACGGAGCACCTGGGCGATGCTTCGCAAGATACGCTAGGAGCATAGATGAAACCGGTTTTGAGTACCGAAGAAGTCGTTCGTCTCGAGGACATCATCGAACGCGAAGGGACTTCGAAGGCCGAGCTTATGGAGCTAGCGGGTGAGTTTGCTGCTCGTGAAATTCTAAAACTCAATCCCGATCGCGTCCTTGTTCTGGTCGGTTTTGGCAACAACGGTGGCGACGGCTGGGTCGCGGCTGATATCTTGAGCCATAAGGGCGTTGACGTGGACATCGTGTCTCCGGTCGAGCCGGATGAGATTCCTGCCGCTCTGGCTCGCCATGTTGCTCGTCGTACTGCCGGCCGCGATGTGCACGTTTGCGTCGGCCCCTCGCGTGACGAACTCGAGGTTTTGATCGATAAGGCCGATGTTGTTGTCGATGCCATTTTTGGAACCGGTTTCCACGGGAATCTGCGTGCGCCGTTCTCCATCTGGATTCCTACGGTCAATGAATGCGCCGATTGTGTCGTATCCATTGATGTCCCCTCGGGCCTGAATGCCGAGACGGGCGTTGTTGATGACGACTGCATTCGTGCCGAGCATACGGTGACGATGATTGCGCCCAAGATTGGTCTGTATAGCGCTGATGGCCCTGAGTATGCTGGCGATTTGATCTGCGGCAATCTTTACGACCGTCTTGACGAGGTCATCGATGATGTCGACCACGCCGCCGAGATTGTCGAGCCCGGTGACTTAGTTGATTACTTTGCTCCACTACCTACGAATATCGATAAGTATTCCCGTGGCTCTGTGCTTATTGTCGCCGGATCTGCGCAATATCCTGGTGCTGCCATTATGGCGGCCAAGTCTGCAGCTCGCGCGGGTGCTGGTTACGTGGCAGTCGCGGCTCCTGACGCCTGCGCCAATCTTATTCGCATGGCACTTCCTTCGATTCCCGTCTTTGCTATTCCGTCTGATTCTCGCGGCTCCTTTGGCGCCGCTGCGCGCATGACTGTGTGTGAGATTGCAAAGAAGTACAGCTGTGTACTGTGCGGTCCCGGTATGACGACATCTGCCGGCGCTATGCAGGTGGTTTCGGGCTTGCTCGAGCTTGATGTGCCGCTTATTTTGGACGCCGATGCACTCAACTGCCTTGCTAAGATTGCCATTGACGGTATTGATAGTAATCCCGAGATGTATCGTCGCGAGCAGCCGTTGGTTATGACGCCGCACTATCGTGAGCTTTCGCGTCTGGTTGCCGGTGACGAGGTGAACGACCTTGGTACCGCGATTGCGGCCGCGCAGAAGGTTGTCTGGGCTGCAGGCTCCGACAATCTGGTGGTCATTGCCAAGGGGCCGACGACGGCTATCTGTGGCGTTGAGCGTGTGCTGCTGCCGCTCTCGGGTCCGGCTTCTCTGGCAACTGCCGGTTCGGGTGATGTTCTCGCGGGTATTTTGGCCGGCACGCTTGCCACCATGCGCGACGAGATGGATCGTTGGGAGTTGCTGTATTCGTACGCCGTCGCACTTCACAGCTACGCCGGTTTTGCCGCGGCGACGGAGTATGGTGAGAAGAGCGTCATCGCGACCGATCTTATCGACTTGATCGGTCCTGCCATGGAACTGGCGGCAAAGGATGCGCTTGAAGATCTGGGAATCATGGACGAAGGGTCGGATGACTAATCATGAATAAAGCCGATTTGACGCGCTGGTCCTGGGTCGAGATCGACCGCGGGGCGCTCCGTCGCAACACGAGGGCCTATAAGAACTTGCTGAATCCACGTCAGCGCCTGTGCTGCGTGGTCAAGGCCGATGCTTATGGTCATGGAGCTGTTGAGTGCGCCAAGATCATGTACTCGGCCGGTGCCGACATGTTTGCCGTGGCGATGGTTAACGAGGGCGTTGAGCTCCGACAGGGCGGGATTACGAAACCCATCCTCATCCTGAGCGAGCCGCCTATCGAGGCCATTCCGACGTTGCTCGAGTTTGATATCATGCCCTCGGTCTATACGTCTGACTTTGCTCTTGCGTATGGCGAATGTGCCGTCGCGGCGGGCAAAGTGGGCAAGTATCATCTCGCCATCGAGACGGGCATGAATCGTATCGGCGTTCACTACACGCAGGTTGTCGACTTTGTCCGCGGTATAAATTTTCATCGCGGTATTCAGTGCGACGGCGTATTTACGCACTTCGCCACGGCCGATGAACCTTCGGGCTGGGACTACAAGCTGCAGTGCCAGCGCTTTACCGAGGCCGTTCAGGCCATTAAGGATGCGGGTTTTGAGTGCGGTATCGTGCACTGCGCCAACACGCCGTCCTCGATGCTCGACCCCTCGATGCATTTTGATATGATCCGCGCCGGCGTTGGCTTGTATGGCATGCAGCCGTGCGAGCTGAGTGGCCGCGTGATGCAGCTTGATCCCGTTATGAGCGTCCATGCGCGTGTGACGCGCGTGGCGCACCCTGCGATGGGTGAGGGCGTGGGCTACGGTTTTACCTACCGCGTACCGCGTACGCGCGTTCAGATCTGCACGCTGCCGATCGGTTATGCCGATGGCCTATCGCGTACGCTTTCCAATCGTATGGATGTGCTGTATCGCGGCGAGCGCGTGCATCAGGTTGGCAATATCTGCATGGACCAGTTTATGGTCGCCATTCAGTCCAACCCGGCACACGAGATTCCCGAGGCCGAGTATGGTGACGAGATGATCATTGTCGGCCGCGATGGAGATGCCGAGATTACCATGGACGAGATGGCGCGCCTACGCGGCACGATTAACTACGAGGTCGCCTGCGGCTTTGGCATGCGTCTCGACAAGGTCTACGTGTAGGAGCCGCTATGGGCGTCATGCACATCCCCGGCCATAGCCATCAGGCGCCGCGTGAGGTCGCACTCGAGGAGATCGAGGCCGTTCTGGGCGATTGTCACCTCTGCCAGCTCTACCAGTCGCGTCACAATATCGTGTTTGGCGTGGGAAACCCCCGCGCTCGCGTGATGTTTATTGGCGAGGCGCCGGGCCGCAATGAGGATTTGCAGGGCGAGCCCTTTGTGGGGGCGGCAGGCGAGGACCTCAACGGCATTTTGTCGCTGGCGGGGCTCAAACGCGAAGACGTCTACATTGCCAACGTGCTTAAGTGCCGCCCGCCGGGAAACCGCAATCCGCGCCCCGAGGAAGTGCTGGCTTGCTCACCGTTTTTGCGCGAGCAGATTCGAAGCATCTGGCCCGATATTATCGTGACGCTCGGCAACCCCGCGACGCACTTTGTGCTTAAGACCGAGATTGGCATTACTAAGCTGCGCGGCAGGTTCCACCAGATGGGACATTTTGTAGTAATGCCCACTTTCCATCCGGCAGCAGCGCTACGCAATCCGGCGTGGCAGGAGCTACTGGAGGAAGACTTTAAGATGCTGGGCGACTATCTGGAGCGACATCCCGCACCAGAGGACGCCTCGGAATAATAAGGAGCATATATGTCCCTGGAGCGCCTGGGGGTAGGTACTTACAAAACGACTTGCGCTGCCGATACGGAGTACTTTGGCGAGCTAATTGCACCGTGCCTTGAGGACGGCGATGTGCTCATCCTGACCGGTGGCCTGGGAGTGGGCAAAACTCACTTTACCAAGGGCGTCTCGCGCGGGCTGGGCGATGGGCATATGGTTACGAGCCCTACGTTTGCGCTCATGGCCGTTCACGATCAAGGTCGTATTCCGCTGTTTCACTTTGATCTATACCGCCTGGAGCATGCCTACGAGCTCGAGGATACGGGCATTTTCGATGTGCTGGGCTATGAGGGTACTTGCCTGCTGGAATGGGGCGAACAATTCCAAGACGAGCTGACGGATGAGTATCTTTCGGTGACGCTCAAGCGTGATGAGGGCGACAGCGATGTGCGAACGATAACACTTGAGGCGCACGGTGACCGCGCAATGGAGCTTTCCCATTTGATTGATAAGGCTGTACAAGATGAGCTTGCATAACGACAACGCGCTGGTGGTGGCGCTCGATACTTCGACCGACATGCTTGCCTGCGCGGCAAGCTGGATTGATGGGCAGACGGGCGAGACGAAGCTCGTGAGTGGCGATCACATGTGTCGCCGTCACGCCAACGTTGAGCTCGTGAATACCGTTGATGGCGTGCTGGCTCAAGCCGGTCTGGATCGCAGCGATGTTGGTTGCTATGTGGTCGGCCGCGGCCCGGGGTCCTTTACGGGCGTGCGCATCGGCATCTCCACTGCCAAGGGCCTCGCGCGTGGTGCCAATGTTCCGCTGCTGGGCGTGTCGACGCTCGATGCTTGCGCTTGGACGGCGTGGAAGGCTGGCGTGCGCGGCAAGCTTGGTATCTTGGCCGATGCTATGCGCGGTGAGGTATATCCGGCGCTGTATATGCTGGTCGATGAGGGTCCCGAGCGTCAATTTGAGCGCGAGCACGTGGTCAAGGCCGCCGTGGCGCTCGATGAGTGGCGCCAAGCAGCGGACTGGGACCAGGTTCAGCTGACCGGTGACGGTCTCGTGCGCTATGGCAAGCTGCTGGGTGAGGACGAGACCGCCCGCTGCGTGGAGCGCGACCTGTGGTGGCCTTCGGGCGAGGGCTTGCTGCTCGCGCACGCTGCGGGTGACGGCGATCCGGCCCGCGTCCTGCCGATTTACACGCGCCTTTCGGATGCCGAGGAAAACGAGCGCAAGCGTCTTGGTCTTGCCGAGAGTGCGCAGAGCGAAATTACGGGCGTTGCCGATGAGCTCGCCGGTCGTCATCTGCAGTTCCGTCCCATGGGCGCGGCGGATGCCGAGGGCGCGAGCGCGCTGGAGGCTGCCTGCTTTGAAGGTGCCGGACACGAAGCGTGGACGCCGGGCATGTTCCTGTCCGAACTGGGCGAGGACGTCGCTGCGCCGCGTAGTTGGTGGGTAGCACACGACGACGGCAAGCTGCTGGGCCTTGCCGGCGGTATGGTCGTGGACGGTGATGTGCAGATTCTGGATGTCGCCGTCGACCCGGCACATCGCCGTGAGGGCATTGCCCGCAAGCTGCTGTCGCATGTGAGCTATGATGCCCAGATGCTCGGCTGCACCACGGCTTCGCTCGAGGTCGAGGATGGCAACGAGGGAGCGATCGCGCTTTATAACGCTCTGGGCTTTACCGAGGCAGGACGGCGCCGCGGCTACTATGGTGCCGGCAAGGATGCCATCGTCATGACGGCTCCGCTGCCCCTGGTGCTTCCGGTCGATAACGCCTCGCCCGAGCCGACGGCAGCCGAGCAGCGCGTATGGCCGCTGCCTGCGCCTAGGCGCTCCGAGGGGGAGCGTGCCGAAATTGAGCGCCGCCGCCTAGTGCTTGCCATCGAGAGTTCCTGCGACGAGACGGCCGTGGCGATTATCGATGCGGATGGCAATATGCTGGGCAATCAGGTGTCGACGCAAATTGATTTTCATGCCCGCTTTGGCGGCGTGGTGCCCGAGATCGCCTCGCGCAAACACGTTGAGGTGATTGTGAGTGTCGTGGATGCGGCGCTCGAGGATGCCGCAGCATCGCTTGGTCTTGAGGGTGGAGCCGTCGCGCCGAGCGAACTCGCCGCTGTTGGCGTGACACAGGGTCCGGGCCTGGTGGGTGCTCTGGTAGTGGGCGTCGCCTTTGCCAAGGGCTTTGCGTATGCTGCCGGCAAGCCGCTCGTGTGCGTCAATCATCTGGAGGGCCACCTGTTTGCCAACCTGTTGGCGCAGCCC
Source organism: Collinsella sp. (assembly GCA_022713905.1). Classification (GTDB taxonomy): domain Bacteria; phylum Actinomycetota; class Coriobacteriia; order Coriobacteriales; family Coriobacteriaceae; genus Collinsella. Next base: position 156 of record JAIHTM010000140.1, on the reverse strand, counting down.
GACCTCAAGCCCCCGTTTATCTTCACGCTTGTCTCGGGCGGGCACACCATGCTCGTGCATGTAAAGGCATGGGGCGACTACGAGGTGCTTGGCGAAACGCTCGACGACGCCGTGGGCGAAGCCTTCGACAAGGTGGCCAAGGCGTTGGGTCTGGGC
>JAIHTM010000139.1 GCA_022713905.1 Collinsella sp. | reverse complement strand
ACCTGGTCGATAGACGGCAGGTGCAAGGCTGGCGACAGCCTCAGCCGAGCCGCACTAATCGCCCGAGCTCTTCCGGAACCGCACCTCGCGGCCTCCCCCTTTTTTTGCGTTTACCGGGCGTAAATGACTCATTTACACCAGACGATCTTATCGTTTTTGGTATTGAGCTTTTATTTAAAGAAAATAAATCGAATAACAAGGGCAACTGCTATGACCGCAATGATCAAAAGCAGGATTGTCAGTCGATGCTGCTTGCGTCGTTTACTTGTCGAAACGAAGATTGATTTTCCCTGTTTTGGCGTTTCGAGATAGCGAGCCGAATGCGTCAAGGTTTGCTTTGGTCGAGGACCTCTTTGTCGATGAGTGGCGGATGCTTTCATCGGCTCATCACTAGCTGCGCTGTTTTTAGATAATGGTGCGTCTTTCAGATATACAGGGTCTCCCGAGGCGACGCCCATATGTTTACGTCCCGTTTGGGCATCCTCGAGCGTTTGATATCGATTTCTCGTCACATACTCGGGCTCCGGATCATTAATGGGCTCTTGCGTGATGTGGGGGCGATGGAACCGCGGCGGCTGCGTGGAAGTATCTTCCCCCTGCGTCGGCATAAACATTTTGTTCTGGTTTTGGTCGTCCATGATGCCCTTTAGCTCGTTACCAACAACGTGTACGCGCTCATTGTAAGCCCCTTGCTATTTGTAGCTGTGAACATACTTGTTATTTAAGCTCTGGTTCAAAGAACCTTAACCTTATTAAAACCTGAGTCAAACACACTTAGATATGCTTATAGTACTAGACTCAAAAAACTTTATAGTCGATGTATATATGAGCACTGGGTGGGCATATATAAGAGCGTCAAAAGAAGTCCCAGTCACCTAGAAGATGACTCGGCAGTCCTTAAAAGGAGTGGTAAACATGGCAAGCATGGTTCCTTATCGTTCGGTTTTTGGCGTTCGTCCTTCTGCTAGCTCGCTGTTCGATCTGTTTGATGATATGACTGACCTTGCAAACAACTCGATTGCTTCCAAGGCGTTTCCCGTTGACGTTGAGGATAAGGGCGACGGCTATGAGGTCAAGGCTTATCTGACCGGCGTCGCCAAGGACGATATCGATGTCGAGCTTAACGAGGGCCGTCTGTCCATTAGCGTGAATGTCGAGGAAGACGAGGAGAACGAGGGCAAGAACTTCCTGCAGAAGGAGTTCAGCTCGTACAGCGCGACGCGTGGCGTGTATCTTAAGGACGCTTCGAGCGAGGGCCTCTCGGCTAAGTACGCTGACGGCATCCTGACCGTTACGGTTCCCAAGATCGTCGAGAAGAAGAACGTTACGAAGATCTCCATCGAATAACTTCGTTGGTGTTCTTCGCTATTAAAAGACAACAAAAGGGGCTGGGAAGCGATTCCCGGCCCTTTTTGTTGTTTAGGACAGTCTATTGAATGGTTGCCGGTTGATACTGACTCGCAGGGCGTATCGAGAGTTTTCGCGATCCTTGGAGAAGGGTTGCGGAGCTGCCGACCTCGTCATCCAGGGTTGCGGCCAGAGCTTTGGCATAGCTTTTGACGGTAAGGCTCGGACGATTGTTATCTTGGCTGATATGCATGGCAATGAGCTGTTCGGTGCGATCGGTAACAAGTTCGCGCGCGGCTTCGGCGGCTTGGCCATTGGAGAGGTGTCCCCTTTCAGACAGGATGCGCTCCTGAAGAAAGCGGGGATATTCTCCCTCGCGCAGCATGGTCACATCGTGGTTGCTTTCGAGTGCGAGGACTCGACAATCTTTGAGGGTGTTCATGGCTTGGCTCGATAGCTCTCCGGTGTCGGTGGCAAAGCCGATGGAATCATCGAGGGTGTCGAATCGATAGCCGACTGGATTGATGACATCGTGTGACGTTGAGTAGGTTTGCACGTGGATGCCGGCAATGGATAGGGTGTCACCGGGATCGAATTCCTCGACAGGCAGATGCGAAAGATTTTCTTTGCTCGAAAGAGTGCCCCTGCTGGCAAAGAGGGGGCCGTGCCAGTGCTTGCACCAGACATCGAGGCCCTTGATGTGATCGCTATGCTCATGAGTAATGAGAAGAGCCGAGACGTTGTCTGCCGAGAGCCTCAGTTCTGCCATGCGCTTTAATGTCTCGCGGCGAGACAGTCCGTCATCGACCATAATGAGCCCCTGCGGGCCCTCGATGAGTGCGCAGTTGCCTTTAGAGCCACTGCCGAGGATATGAAGGTGCAGGCAAGACATAAGATTCCAAAGGATACAATGGGTGCGGACGAATAGAGGAGGAAGCGAATGCCAACGGTATCACAGCATTACGGACACCATGCCGTGCCTGGGGCAGTCGATGAGACCCGGACGAGACAGCAGGCTGCTCCTGTCGTGCTCATGGTATCAGGCGGCGCGGACTCGACGGCACTGCTTCTTATGGCGTGCACATCAAAGCTGGATATCCAAGACGGACGCGGTGTTGCCCCCATTGCACGCGAGCGTTTGCACGTGCTGCATGTGAACCATCATCTGCGCGGGGAGGCATCCGATGGCGACGAGGCCTTTGTACGTGATTTGTGCGTGCAATACGGCTTGCCGCTGTGCGTTGAGCATGCCTATTTTGATGACGAATCGGGCAATATCGAGGCTGCGGCCCGCGAGGTGCGCTATGCCGCGGCACGGAGATATGTTCGCGAACTTTGTGCCGAATCGGGCGCACCGCGGACGGCGGCTCGTATCTGTACCGCGCATACCTCGTCGGACCGCGCGGAAACATTTTTGATGAATGCCATTAAAGGGTCGGGTCCCGCGGGTCTATCAAGCATTCCACGCCGTCGGAACATTGTGGTGCGCCCCTTGCTCGACCTCACGCATGATGAGCTCGTGAGCTATCTGCAGGTGCACGGTCAGCCATGGCGGGAAGATGAAAGCAACGAGGACGTTTCGTACCTGCGTAACTATGTGCGCCATCGGGTGATGCCGGTGGTGGCGCAGCGCAACACGAACGTCTGTAAGACGATTGGCGCCGCTTGCGAAATTCTGGGCGACGAAGACGCCTTTCTTTCCCAGCTTTCGGCACAGGCGTTTCGAAGCTGCCTGCGCAAGGAAGCGGCGGGCGCACTGGTGCTCGATGCGCGCCGTCTTGCCGCCGCTGAGGTTGTGATTGCACGGCGTATCGTGCGGTTGGCGATTAAACGCATCGATCCCGACGCGCGACCGGAGATGCGGCACGTGGAGCGCGTGCTCTCCTGTGTCGCTGCGGGCTCGGGCTCGGTAACGCTTCCTGCGGGAATTGATGTCCGTGTGGAGTTTGGCATGCTGGCGTTCAAGGCCCCGGCGGCGCGCGAGGGCTTGGTCGCGGACTGGGTTACCGTACCCGGTCGCTTGCCGTTGGGCGGGGGACGTATGCTGGTCACAGAACCGATGGCCGTTGAGCCGGGATGCGATATCGTGCGCCGCGCCCGTGAGCTTGCGGCTGCCGGGGAAGTGACAGCTTTGGTAGACGCGGCTGCCCTGGGTTTTGCCGACAGCGATAGTGAGCGGATCCTGGCGGGCTCACGTGGCGAGATCCCTGCAGAGGCGCGATTGGCGCGCCTGTGGGTGGACGGTCCCGCACCGGGAGACGTGATGTGCCCGTTAGGAATGAGTGGCCGAAGCAAGAAGGTATCCGACTTGCTAGGCGAGGCTCGCATTCCCGTTTCCGAGCGCGCCGGCGTGCCCGTGGTGAGGACGGCGCCGGGAGGTGCTGTGGTGTGGGTCGCCGGAGTTCGCGCGGACGAACGTTTTAAATGCACGGCGGCGACGCGTGTGGCTTATCTGCTTCGCGTGGTTGACGCGGATTAGCCCCTCGCACCAGCTGTTCTGTGCGGCGTTGACGGTATTCCCGCGCTGATGGTGCGCGGGCTGGAAAATATACCCCGTGCGCTGCTAGAATGTGTAGTTCGCGTCCATACGGCGGTGTGTGGGCGATTAAGCACAAGAAAGGGTTGTCATGGCTTCTCAACATCCGGATATCGAGAAGGTTCTGTTTACGCAGGAGGATATCGACGGTATCGTCTCTCGCCTAGGCGAGCAGATTACGCGCGACTACGCGGGTAAGGATCTGGTGCTGATCGCGGTCCTACGCGGCGCCGTGGTCTTTATGGGCGACCTGATGCGCAAGATCGAGCTGCCGACCAACATCGATTTCATGGCTGTTTCGAGCTATGGCGACGGTGTGAAGTCTTCGGGTATCGTGCGTATCATTAAGGACCTGGATATCGACATCCGCGGTCGCGACGTGCTGATCGTCGAGGACATTCTGGACTCGGGCCTGACGCTCAAGTATCTGATGAAGAACCTCGAGAGCCGCAAGCCCGCTTCTCTGGAGGTCGCCGCCTTCCTGTGGAAGGACGTTGAGGACCGCGTCTCGGCCATCACGCCCAAGTATGTTGGAACCCATTGCCCCGATGCCTTTGTGGTGGGCTACGGCCTCGACTATGCCGAGCGCTATCGCAACCTTCCGTATCTGGGCATTTTGAAACCGGAGGTTTATTCGTAAGATGCCCGACGACCGTAACGACAACAATTCCCAGACTCCCCGGGACCCAAAGATCCCGGGGATGCCCGGAGGCAAGAAGCCCACGCGTACGGGCTGGCTGTATTTTCTTTTGGCTTGCGCGCTTCTGGGCTATGCCTTCTTTAATATGGGCTCCGGCTTTGCCAGCTCCAGCAATACCGTTAAGCTCGCGACGAGCGAGATGGTCAGCGCCGTCAAGCAGGATCGCGTCGAAGATCTGACCTATACGGTTCAAGACGGAAGCGTGACGGGTCATTACTGGAAGACGAAGAAGGACAAGGGCGATACGAGCGAGCTCAAGAGCTTCTCCTCGACCTATATCGGCTCCGATTCGCTTGCCGAGCTCATGGCGGAGCATCCCGATACCAAGTACATCGTCAACACCAACGATCCCGATTTTTGGGGCGACTTGGCGATGAGTGTGCTTCCGACGATCGCCCTTATCGCCATCATGTTCTACTTTATGCGCCAGATGATGGGCGCCAACAACAGGAACATGCAGTTTGGCAAGACCAACGCCAAGACCAACGAGGCCACACGCCCCAAGGTCAAGTTTGAAGACGTTGCCGGCGTGGACGAGGCAGTCGAGGAGCTCGAGGAGATCCGTGACTTTTTGAGCGATCCGGATCGCTATCGCAAGCTGGGCGCCAAGATCCCGCGTGGCGTGTTGCTGGTTGGCCCTCCGGGCACCGGTAAAACGCTGCTGGCCAAGGCCGTTGCCGGCGAGGCGGGCGTGCCGTTCTTTAGCATCTCGGGTTCCGACTTTGTCGAGATGTTCGTAGGTGTCGGCGCCAGCCGTGTGCGTGACCTCTTTAAGGAGGCCAAGTCCCAGGCCCCGTCGATCATCTTTATCGATGAGATCGACGCCGTGGGACGTCAGCGCGGAGCCGGCTTGGGCGGCGGTCACGACGAGCGCGAGCAGACGCTCAACCAGCTGCTGGTCGAGATGGACGGTTTTGAGGAGAGCGAGTCGGTTATCCTGATCGCCGCTACCAACCGCCCCGACATTCTGGATCCGGCTCTGCTGCGTCCCGGCCGTTTTGACCGTCAGGTTACGGTTGACCGTCCGGACGTGAAGGGCCGCGAGCAGATCTTGCGCGTGCATGCCGAGAACAAGCCGATGGACGAGGACGTTAAGTTTGAGAAGCTCGCCCAGATGACCGTTGGCTTTACTGGTGCCGATTTGGCGAACCTGCTCAACGAGTCTGCGTTGCTGGCCGCTTGCCGTCATCGTTCCGTGATCTCGATGGACGAGGTCGAGGAATCGATGGAGCGCGTGATTGCCGGACCGCAGCGCAAGGGTCGCGTGATGACCGAGGCCGAGCGCACCACGATTGCCTACCACGAGAGCGGTCACGCCCTGGTGGGCCACATCCTGGAGCACTCCGATCCGGTCCACAAGATCTCGATCGTCAGCCGCGGTCAGGCTCTGGGCTACACGCTGCAGCTTCCGCAGGAGGACCACTTCCTCAAGACCAAGAACGAGATGCTCGACGAGCTCGCCGTGTTCTTGGGCGGTCGCGTTGCCGAGGAGCTCATGTGCGATGACATTACGTCGGGCGCGAGCAACGATCTGGAGCGCGCAACCAAGATGGCGCGCGAGATGGTTACGCGTCTGGGCATGAGCGAGGAGCTGGGCACGCAAGTGTTTGGCGAGGCGCAACATCAGGTGTTCCTTGGTCGCGATTACGCCGATCACCAGGATTACTCCGAGGAGACGGCGCGCCGTATCGATATCGAGGTTCAGCGCATTATGCGTGAGGCCCATCGTCGTGCGGTCGAGATCCTGGACGCCCGTCGCGATCAGCTCGATCTGATGGCGAAGGTGCTGCTTGAGCGCGAGACCGTTGAGGGTGACGCCGTGAACGCCCTGCTCGACAATGAGTGGGATGTCTACCTTGAGCGCGAGGGCGATATCCTGGCGGCCAAGGAGGAGCGCAATGCCAAGGCGGCCGGCATGCCGACCAAGAAGCGCGCGCCTCGTATGAGCGAGGAGGAGCTGGCGGCTGATGCCGCGGCCTTTGCGCAGGCGGCCATGCAGGAGGATGCCGAAGCCGCATCCGATGGTGCTGACGATGACCATGCCGTCGTCGATGCCGACACCGACACCGACGCCGACAAATAGTCTTTGTGGCGAAAGCCTCTGCGGGGAAACCTGCGGAGGCTTTTTCTTTTGAGCGATATGGGGCCGTCTGTTGATTGGGGACAGACTTAAATGAGCG
>JAIHTM010000003.1 GCA_022713905.1 Collinsella sp. | reverse complement strand
AAGTTTGCTGCTCTACAGTCCTGCGCAAGACGGAAAGCACATTAAGTGCTTTCCTTTGCGTGCGGAACTCGCGACAAACTTAATATATTTCGCCGCCCCTCTGCCAAGCTCGGGAGACGACACGTTGATGTCTGCTTAACTCTGCTCACTCTGCTAATGACTTTGTTGGGGATCCACAATTTGTTGCAAGGTGAACTTGCATTGGGGCGTATCGTCCTCTTCTCGCGTATCGTCAAAATCGAAGATCATGATGGCGCAGTTGGGGAGTTTTGTTGGGAGCCCGAAGCCCTCTGGGGCTGCAGCCTTGATGAATTGGCGGCTGGCGCTGCCGTGGCTTACTGCTAGGAGGGTTTCGATGCCCTCGGCGCCCATGATATTGGTGAGGGTGTCTACCATGCGCTCTTGCAGTGCCTGGCTTCCTTCTCCTCCGAATGGGATTAAGTCCTCGCCTGGATCCCAGACGTCGGTGGGCAGGGCGTCGTGGGGGCCTTCTTCGAAGGTGCCGTAGCTGCGCTCGATAATGCCTTCACAGGGCTCGACTGCTGCGTCCGGGCCGAGGAGCTCGCATGCGACGAGACTTGCCGTGTCCATGGCTCGGCCCAAAGGTGATGAGACCACTTTGTCGGGGACGACGCCGTGGGCTTTGAGCCATGCGGCTGCCATCCCGGCTTGCTGACGGCCTAAGTCGGTGAGCGGTGAATCGCAGCGGCCCTGGACCAGCTTTTTGACGTTGAACTCCGTCTGACCGTGGCGGAGTAGATACAGCTTCTTCATGCTCTCCCCTTCTGCATAACCTGCTTTGCCGGCATAGCCTTACTCGTGGGTATGCCCTACGTAGTCTTCGTCGATCGTAATCTTGGCAATCGACTTGGGATATTCCGATTCGACCCGTTGTGTCAGCGCGTGCTTTACGTCTTCGGCACTCATCTGCAGATCCGAGGGACGCACGCAGTCAAAGATCACGTTGGTGTGCGTAGGACCCGGCACGCAGCGCAGGTCATGAATCGAGAGGCGGCTATCGATCTCCTGGGCCATGGCGTGAATGCGCAAGCGCATGCTCGCCAGCTTGGGGTCATCGGTCACGATGGGATCGTAGTGAAGCGTAACGATCATGCCGTCTTCGTCCCTAAACGACTGCTCGATGTTATCGAGCGTGTCGTGACTTTCCAACGGGCTGTCCTCGGCCGCCATCTCGGCATGCGCACTTGCAAACTTCCTGCCCGGGCCGTAGTCGTGAACCATCAAATCGTGAACGCCCAAAACGCCGGGATAGCTCATGATCTTGTCTCGAATGTGCTTGACCAGCTTAGGATCGGGCGACTGGCCCAAAAGCGGGCTCACCGTATCCTGGATGAGCTCAAAACCGCTCCAGCCAATATAGGCGCCAACGGCAAGGCCGACCCATGCGTCAAGATTGATGTGCGTCACCTGCGAAACAATTGCGCACGCCAACACGGCGCCTGTGGCAAGGACATCGTTCTTGGAATCCTGCGCGGTCGCATGCAGCGTCTCGGACTCAATGCGATCGCCGAGCTTTTGGTTGAGGGCCGCCATCCACAGCTTTACAACCATCGAAAGTGCCAGGACTGCCACCAGGGCAAGCGAGAACTCGACAGGCTCCGGGTTGACAATACGCTCCACCGAGGACTTCACCAGTTCGATGCCAATAAGCAGCACGAGCGCCGCCACGACCAAACCCGAGAGATACTCGTAGCGACCGTGGCCGTAAGGATGCTCGGGGTCGGCCGGCTTGCTCGCCAGCTTAAAGCCCAGCACGCTCACGATATTCGAGCTGGCATCGGACAGGTTGTTCATGGCATCCGCCACAATCGAAACCGATCCCGACAGCACGCCAATTACGCCCTTCGCAGCGCATAGTGCCACATTGGCGAGAATACACACCACGCCCGTCAACGTGCCCACGCGCGCACGGTCGCCCTGCGCACGCTTAACAATCCACTCGACCATCTACATCCGCCCCCACGGTACTACCTATATATCTATTGCTCAAACGGATTGTAGTGTAGCCACTTTGTCCCCCAGATACAAAAAAGGCCGCAACCCACACGGGCCACGGCCTTGGAATATGGCAAAGGAATCGTCCTTGTGTCGCACAGGTTTACGCGCTTACTTCGGCCACGCTCTTCGAGGTTTCGGGTGAATCGGCTCCGTCCCCCGTCGTCTGTCCCTTCGCCGGCACCACGCCAAAGCAGTAGCTCAGCGCCGCAGACACCGCAAATGCCACACCGCCGGCAGCGCAGCACCACAGCAGGTTCGAGATGCCGCCCGTGGCAAAGCCAATGACCATAAGGACATTCGTCATGCCGATGGTATAGGCCGTAACGTGGCCCACGGCCGCAACAAGGCCTCCGACGGCGCCGCCAATGGCCATGCACGTCAGGCACCTGCCATATTTAAAGCCGCAACCGTACAGCGCCGGCTCGCTTACGCCGCCAAGAACACCCGAGATTGAGTAGCCCAGCATGAGCGCCTTCTCGTCCTTATCCGCAACGCGGAGCGACGCGCCAAAAGGCATGCCCCAAACGGCGAACGTCGCCATCGTCGCGGCAATCAGGATGCACGAATCCGTTCCCACACTCATAAACTGCGCGTACGCAAGCGATAGAACGACGTTGCTGACGCCCGCTATCTTTAGGAACTCCCAGCCCGCGGCAAGCCCCATGAGCGTGAGCAGCGACACGATGCCACCGGAATTGCCAAGCATAAACATAAGCTGGCCCAACAGCATGCCCAGATAGCTGCCCGCCGGTGCCGTAATACACAGCGAAACCGGAACCATGACGAGCATGGTCGCAAACGGAACAAACGAAAACGCCACGGCCTTAGGGATAACGCGCTTAAAGAAACACTCCACTCGCCATAGCACGGGCATCGAAATGAGAACCGGAATAACAGTCGTCGTGTAATCGTTGACCGGCGCAGGAAGCAGACCATACACGGAAGTCATCGATGCCCCCGTCGTCGATGCGGCATCGACAAGCTTGAGTAAATCGGGTGCAATCAATACGCCGCCCAGCATCATGCCCAGCTGCTCCGAGCAACCGAGCTGGCGGGCGGCCGCCCAACCAAGATAAATGGGCAAAAAGTAGTAGCCGGCGTTATAGAGCCAACTGTAGAACAGGCGATAGATATCGGAATCGGCAGACCACAGGCCCAGCATGCCTTCGCCCATAATGACAGCGACGGTGCGGAACAACGCCGCGCAGACAATAAACGGCAGCGCCGACATCATGCTTTTGGACAGATAGTCCACCACGGCCATGGCGTTTGATGAAACCGACGTTGTAAACGAGGTGTTAGAAACTTGTAGCATGGAACGCCTTTCCCAATATGACATGCGGGCTGTCCCTTTGTCACATCGTGCGGTATCGACCGATTGCGCGGTACTTTTCGTAGCGGAGGTTTGTGAGGGTCGCGTCGTCGAGCTGCCCAAGCGTATCGAAGGCATCAAATGCCGAGGACATGACGGCACCGGCGATCTCCTCATGCGACAGGCCCTTATCGTCAACAATGCCGTCGATGATGCCGAGCGCCAGCAGATCGGGGGCCGTGAGCTTAAGCGCCTCGGCGGCCTCATCCGCACGCTCGGTATCCTTCCACAGGATCGACGCACAGGCCTCGGGGCTCACGACTGAATAGGCCGAGCTCGAGAGCATCAGGATGCGGTCGGCCACGGACAGCGCCAGCGCGCCACCAGAGCCGCCCTCGCCTGTCACCACCGAGACAATCGGTGTCTTAAGGCCGCTCATCTCCATGAGATTCTGAGCAATCGCCTCGCCCTGGCCGCGCTCCTCGGCACCGATGCCGCAAAACGCGCCCGAAGTATCGACCAGGCACAGAACCGGTCGACCAAACTTTTCGGCCTGGCGCATAAGGCGACGCGCTTTGCGGTAGCCCTCGGGATGTGCCATGCCAAAGTTGCGACGCATGCGCTCTTTGGTCGTGGTGCCGCGCTCGATGGCGATGACCGTTACGGGGCGCCCGTCTTTCCAGCCAATGCCAGCCACCACAGCGGCGTCGTCGCCAAAGTAGCGGTCGCCGTGCAGCTCCACAAATCCATCCAGGCCCAGCGAGATCATCTCGCCTGCCGTGGCGCGATCTGCCGAGCGGGTCTGCTTGACAATCTCGAGCGCGGTTTTTGGTGCGGCCGAGCGCTTGAACAAATGTCCCAGCTTTTTGCCGCGGCGGCCCGTATGCACAATCTCGTGCGGTGCCCCCAGGCCGGGCGCGTGCCCTTCGTGCAGCGCCAGCAGCTCGCCTACCGTGAGCGCAACCTCGCCACGCGGTACAACGGCATCGCAAAAGCCGTGCTCCAGCAAAAACTCGGAGCGCTGGAATCCCTTGGGCAGGCGCTTGTGCATGTTCTGCTCGATCACGCGCGGGCCGGCAAATGCCGTCAGGGCATCGGGCTCGGCCAGGATAATATCGCCCTCCATGGCAAAGCTCGCGGTTACGCCTCCGGTCGTGGGGTCAGTGAGCACCGTGATATACAGGCCGCCCGCCTCGCTATGGCGCCTAACCGCCGCAGAGATTTTGGCCATCTGCATGAGCGAGGTCACGCCCTCCTGCATGCGGGCGCCACCCGATACGGTAAAGCCAACGACCGGCAGTCCCAGCTCGGTCGCACGCTCAAATGTGCGGCAGATCTTCTCGCCCACCACGGAACCCATCGAGCCCATCATAAAGTTGGCGTCCATAAAGAAGAGCGCCGTATCGCAACCGCAGATTTTGCCCTTGCCGCACACAACGGCATCGCGCTCGCCCGAACGTTCGCTCACGCTCTTGAGCTTGTCGGCATAGCCGGGAAACGAAAGGAAGTCCTTCGGCGCCAGACTGGCATCCCATTCCTCAAACGTGCCCTCGTCAATCGTCATGCGCATGCGGTCGCGCCCGCTCACGCGAAAGTGTTTGCCGCAACGAGGGCAGACCTCGAGGTTGTCGTGCAGACGCGCCTCATCGATCACGCGGCGGCACTCCGGGCACTTGATAAACACATGGCGCGCAGGAAACTCGGCGCACGACTCGGTCATCGGCCCCTCGAGAACGTTGACCGTCTTCGCTTTTCTATTCATCAGCATAGAGATGCCCCATCAGATCGGTGTGGTACATACCCGACAAGAACTCGTCGTTTGCCAGCACGTCGAGCTGAAGCTCGCTGTTTTCGCTCACGCCCTCAATCACGAGCTCGCCCAGGGCCGAGCGCATCTTGCGAATGGCGCCGTCACGCGTGGGCGCACACACGATGAGCTTGCCGAGCATGGAGTCGTAGTACGGCGGAACTTTCGCACCGGCAAACATGGCGGAATCCCAGCGCACGCGCGGACCACCCGGCACACGCAACGCGGTGACCGTTCCGCATGACGGCAGAAAGTCCGGCGTTTCGGCATTGATGCGGCACTCCATGGCGTGGTTGCGGACCGGCATGTCCTCCTGCTCAAAGGGCAGAGGCTGGCCGGCTGCCACGCGCAGCTGCCACTTGACCAAGTCGGTATCGGTCACAAACTCCGTAACCGGATGTTCCACCTGCAAGCGCGTGTTCATTTCCATAAAGTAGAAATTACCGTCGTCCGAATACAGGAACTCGATGGTACCGGCTCCTTCGTAGCCGACGGCACGAGCCAGGTCACGCGCTGCCTTGTGCATGCGAGCACGAATGTCGTCGTGTCCGTCGAGGCACGGCGCGGGGCTCTCCTCGATTAGCTTTTGGTTGCGCCGCTGCACCGAGCACTCGCGCTCGCCGAGCGAAAACACATGGCCCTGCTTATCGGCCATAATCTGTACCTCAACGTGATGCGCCGGCGCGACGAACTTCTCCATGTAGCACTCGCCGTCGCCAAAAACGGCCTCGCCCTCGGCGCGTGCTTCAATAAAGGCCTTTGCCGCATCTTCCGCGCGCTCGACCTTACGAATACCGCGACCGCCGCCGCCCGCACGCGCCTTAATAAGCACGGGGCAGCCAATGCGCTCAGCCTCGGCCGTTGCCTCCTCGGGACTTTTGAGCAAATCGCAGCCCGGCACGATGGGCACGCCCGCCGCGGCAGCCGTTCGACGTGCGGCGTCCTTGTCGCCCATGCTGTCGATCACCTTGGCCGAAGGACCAACAAACGCCAGGCCATACTTGTCGCAGTCGCGCACGAAGCTCGCCTTCTCGGAGAAAAAGCCATAGCCGGGATGAATTGCCTTAGCTCCCGACTTTACGGCACAGGTGAGCACAGCATCGTCGTTGAGGTAGCTCTCGGCAAGACGCGGACCGCCGATGCAATACGCCTCGTCGGCAAGCTGCACGTGCAGCGCGTCCGCATCGGCCGTGGAATAAACGGCGACGGTCTTGATGCCCATATCGCGGCACGCGCGGATAACACGGACCGCGACTTCGCCGCGGTTGGCGATGAGCACTTTGTCGAACATGAAGCCTTCCTTAACTTTCGTGCATGAGTGCAAAAGACATATCGGCGCGGCAGCAAACCTCACCGTTGACGCTCGCAGTACCCGTCGCAAAGCGGAACGGCCCGCGCGCACGCGTGATGGTGCACACCAGATCAACCGTGTCGCCCGGGCGCACCGGACGCTTAAAGCGCACCTTGTCCAGACTCGTGTAGAACGGCGTCGCGCCGCGCGCTTCCTCATCGCCCATCAGCAGCACGCAACAGTTTTGGGCGAGCATCTCGCACTGAATCACGCCGGGGACCACCGGGTTTCCCGGAAAATGCCCCTGCAAAAAGTACTCGTCGCCCGTAATCGTGATCTTGCCGTGGGCCTCGTCGCCCACCAGCTCGGCCTCGTCGAGCAAAAGCATCGGTTCGCGATGCGGCAACAGTTCCTTAAGCTCTTCTTTGTTCATGGATATCACCTATCCGATCCTCATGAGGCAGCTGCCAAACTCCACGAGGTCGCCGTCGGCCACGCAGATCTCGAGCACCTCGCCGTCTGCCTCTGCCGTTACCTCGTTGAGAACCTTCATGGCCTCGATGATGCAGAGCGTCTCGCCGGCCTTGACCTTAGAGCCCACGTGCACAAACGGCTCGTCGCCCGGCGCCGGGGCAGCATAGAAAACGCCGACCATGGGAGCGGTCACCTCGGTGCCCTTGGGCTCCGGTGCGGCGGCAGGTGTCTGCGCGGCGGGCTCCGGTGCGGCAGGCGCGACTGTGGGAGCTGCAACTGGAGCGGCCATAGCGCTCGGCATGGGCATGGGCACGGCAACCGGCTGTGCGGCGCTCGCGCGCTCGAGTTCGACCGCGGTGCCATCGGGCTCCTCAACGCGTACGCGCGTGAGGCCGCGGTCCTCCATAACATCGGCTATCTCGGCAAGTCTTTTGGAATCCATGCTCTAGCTCCTCGTATATCTACGCAGCGCGATGGCGGCGTTGTGTCCGCCAAAGCCCAGGTTGGTCGAAAGCGCCCAGGTAAGGTCAGCGCGAACCGCGCGATTGGGCGTGTAGTCAAGATCGCAGGCGGGATCGGGCGTGTGGTAGTTAATGGTCGGCGGCACCACGCCCTGCTCGAGCGCCATGGCGCAGGCCATGACCTCGATGGCGCCCGTGGCACCGATCATGTGGCCGGTCATCGACTTAGTCGACGAGACGTGCGCGGCGCGCGCCGCGTCCTCGCCGAGCGCACGCTTAATGCCCGCCGTCTCGGACGAATCGTTGAGCTTGGTCGATGTGCCGTGGGCATTGATGTAGAGGCCCTCGGAAGGCCTGACGTCGCCCTCGGTCACCGCCAGCGATATCGCGCGGGCAATGCCGGCAGCCTCGGGATCAGGGCTCGTGATGTGATAGGCATCATCGGTGTTGCCGTAGCCCACGACCTCGGCATAAATGTGCGCACCGCGCGCCTGCGCATGTTCCATGCTCTCGAGCACGAGCACGCAGGCGCCCTCGCCCATCACAAAGCCATCGCGGTCTGCATCGAACGGGCGGCAAGCCGTCGCGGGATCAGGGTTGGTGGTCAATGCGCGGCAGGACGTAAAGCCCGCAACGGCATCGGGGATAATTGCGGCCTCGGCGCCGCCCGCGAGGATCGCGTCGGCATAGCCGTGCTTTATGGCGCGGAACGCCTCGCCCACCGCATGGGCCGAGGTTGCGCACGCGGTCACCACGGGCAGGGTCGGGCCCTTTGCCTTGTGGCGGATTGCGATATTGCCCGATGCCATGTTGGGGATCATCATCGCGATCATATAGGGCGATGCGCGGCGGGGCCCACGTTCGGCAATCGTATGGACGTTGTCGACGAGCGTCGTCATGCCGCCCACGCCCGAGCCCACGTAGACGCCCAGGCGCTCGCGATCGATGGCGCCTTCGACATCAAAGCCCGCATCGTGCATGGCTTCGTCCGAAGCCGCCATCGCAAACTGAACGCAGGGGTCGAGATGCTTGGCGTTACGCTTGCCAAAGTACTCGTTGCCGTCAAAGCCCTTGACCTCGGCTGCCACCTTGACGGCAAACGCATCGGTATCGAAGTGCGTGATCGGGCCGATGCCGCACGTGCCAGCACACATTGCCGCCCAGGTGGCAAGCGCGGTGTTGCCGAGCGGCGACACGGCACCGATACCGGTGATTGCAACTCTCTGTTCCATCATGGTCTCCTCATCCAAGCCGTTCTTCGGCCCTGGTTTCTACATCGCCATTCCGCCGTCGACGCGCACGACCTCACCCGTAATGTAGGCAGCCGCATCACTCGCCAGAAAGCGCACTACGCCGGCCACCTCCTCGGGGCGCGCCATACGCTTAAGGGGAATCTGCTCCTCGGTTACCGTACGCACCTTCTCCGAGAGCTTTGCCGTCATATCCGTCTCGACAAACCCGGGGGCAACCGCGTTCACTCGTACGCCGCGGGGCGCAAGCTCGCGCGCCACCGCCTTGGTCAGGCCGATCACGCCCGCCTTGGAGGCAGCGTAGTTGGCTTGCCCGGCATTGCCCATCAGGCCCACGACCGAGCTCATGTTGACGACGCAGCCGCCGCGCTGGCGCATAAAGGTCTTGGTGAGCGCGCGCGTCGTGTTAAACGTTCCTTTAAGATTGACATCGAGCACGCGATCGAAGGCGTCATCGCCCATGCGCATGAGCAGGCCATCGCGGGTGATGCCAGCGTTGTTGACGAGCGCCCAAATGGAGCCAAAGTCGTTGAGGACCGCTTCCACGCACGCGTTGACGGCAGCGGGGTCGGCCACGTCGCATTGATATGAGCGCGCCGTGGCGCCAGCCGCCTCGCAGGCGTCGCACGTCTCGCGCGCCGCATCGACGCTGCCGGCATAGACGACGGCGATATCGCAGCCATCCTCCGCCAGACCGATAGCGCAGGCGCGGCCGATACCCCGCGAGCCGCCCGTGACCAGTGCCACGCGACGTGAGTCGTTGCGCTCGAGCGCGCCATTGTTCAAGTTGCCCATGTCATTCCTTTCGGGTTACAGCCCTGTGGACTATGCGAGCTCGTCGGCAATAGCTGCGACCTGCTCGGCCGTCTCGCACGAATACACACGAACGTCGCTCAGCGTACGCTTGACCAGGCCGGACAGCGTTTTGCCGGGGCCGACCTCAATAAATGTGTCGATGCCTTGATCCTGCAGAGCATGCAGCGTATCGACCCAGCGTACGGCATGGCTCACCTGATTGGCCAAGACATCCGATGCCGTCTGGGGATCCGCCGGATAGGGCGCCGCTGTCATATTTGCCAAAACAGGAATGAGCAACGGGGACGGCGCGTGACCGGCCTCAATATATGCGGCAAGGCCACAGGTCGCCTCGGCCATATAGCGGCTATGAAATGCACCCGACACCGCGACCTTCATGGCGCGGCCGCCAGCCTCTTTTACTAGGACGTCGAGCTCCTGCAGCGCCTCGGGCGCTCCGGCCACAACCGTCTGCTGTGGGCTGTTGTAGTTGACTGGCCAGCAGTCCTCGCCGGCCTGTTTTGCCAGGCCCTCGACTTGCGCCGCATCGAGCTTGATGACGGCGCGCATGCCGCCCGGATGGCGCTCGGCAGCCGCGGCCATCAGCGCCGCGCGCTCGCACACGAGCTCAAAGCCCGCTCGCGTATCGAACGCCCCCGCAAAGGTGAGTGCAGCGACCTCGCCCAGCGAGAATCCCGCACAAGCGGCAGGCACCACGCCGCGCTCGCGCAGGGCGGTAGCCGCTGCCAGGTCGTGAACGAACACGCACGGCTGCGTGTTCTCGGTCTGCGAGAGCTCCTCCTTGGAGGCGCTCCGGCACTGCTCGCTGGTCCCCGGGCGTACCTCATCGGCAATGGCGAACACCTCGGCGGCCGCCGGTGATGCCTCGATGAGATCGACGCCCATCGCGGGGTGCTGGGCGCCCTGGCCGGCAAACAGAAACGCTACGCTACCCATGCGCACGCACCCTTCAGGACGCGCTCGGCACCCTCGACCAGATCGTCGACGATTTCGCGTGCGCTCTGGCGTTCGTTGACCATGCCAGCAATCTGTCCGCACAAATACGAACCCTCTTCGTAATTACCGTCCTTGGCGGCCTTGCGAAGCGCGCCCGTGCCCATGGCCCCGAGCTCCTCGGGACTTGCGCCCGCCGCCTCGTTCTTGGCATACGCGTTGGTGAAGGGGCTCTTGAGGGCGCGAACCGGATGTCCCGTCGAGCGACCGGTCGCACGCGTCGACGTGTCGCCTGCCTTGAGCACCAGCTCTTTGTACTGTTCGGATACGGTGCACTCGTTTGCGACCAGAAAGCGTGTTCCCACCTGGACGCCGGCAGCGCCGAGCATAAAGGCGGCCGCCACCCCGCGGCCATCCGCGATACCGCCGGCTGCCACTACGGAGATATCGACCGCGTCGACAACCTGCGGAACGAGCGCCATCGTCGAGGTCTCGCCAATATGGCCGCCTGATTCGGTGCCCTCGGCAACCACGGCAGTGGCTCCACGACGCGCCACAAGACGCGCCAGCGCCACCGAAGCCACGACGGGAATAACCTTGATGCCTGCATCGATCCAGGCCTTCATGTACTTGGTGGGATTGCCGGCGCCGGTCACCACAACGGGTACCCGCTCATCAATCACCACTTGTGCGACCTCGTCGACAAACGGACTCATGAGCATAACGTTGACGCCAAAGGGCTTATCCGTCTTGGCGCGCAGCTCGTGAATCTGATCGCGCAGCCAGTTTGCGTCGGCATTCATGGCCGCAATAATGCCCAAGCCGCCTGCCTCGGACACGGCAGACGCCAGCGAGGCGTCGGCAATCCAGGCCATGCCACCCTGGAACACGGGCTTTTCGATGCCGAGCAAATCGCAGAGAGGAGACTTGAGCATCACTACTTCTCCAATGCCGCCTCGACCGTATCGACGAACTCGCCGACCGTCTTGGGGTTCTCCTCGGTATCGAGTTCAATGCCAAACTCGTCCTCGACGGCGACGAGGATCTCGACGGTGCCCAGGCTGTCGAGGCCAATCTCCTCGAGCGTGGACTCGGGCTTCATCTCGACGTCGTCAAGGCCAGCGGTCTCGCGGATAACGTCGCAAACGCGCTCGAAGGTCTTCTGGTCTGCCATGGTAGTTCTCCTTTGTTTGTGCCCTAGGGGCGTTTTTATTTCCTATGTGCGACTACTTCCAACGAAGCAGATAGCCACCTATATCCAGGCCGGCGCCAAATCCAACGAGGGCGATGGTGTCGTCCTCATTCAGTGCGTCGGTACGTGCCAGCCGGTCAAGCGCAAAGGGAATGCAGGCGCTCGAAATGTTGCCGGTCTCGCGTAGCGTTCGAACCACGCGCTCGTCTGGCACGCCGAGACGCTTGACCGCCTGACTCAGGATTCGTTCGTTAGCCTGATGTAATACAAAATGATCGATGTCTTCGACCGAAATGCCCGCATCGCTCGCAAGCTTATGAACCGTGTCGCAGATGGCGTTGACGCCGAACTTGAACACGCGGCGACCAATCATGGACAGCACGCTCGCGCTATCTGCGGAGTCCTTAAACGGCGAGGTGCCGACCAGACCGGGAACGCGCAACGTCTCGACGTCGGGCGCTGTCGAAAGCTCAACGGCAAGAGGGTTGTCTCCCCCAGCCCCTATGACCGCAGCACCCGCGCCATCGCCAAAGAGCACGCACGTGGCACGGTCGGTCCAATCGAGCGCGCGCGTCATCTGCTCGGCGGCAACGACCAGCACGTGCTTGGCGCGACCGCGGGCGATATAACCCTCGGCGACATCGAGCGCAAATACAAAGCCGGCACAAGCCGCGGAAACGTCGAAGGCAGGACATGTGGCACCCAGGCGCTCAGCAACGGCGCACGCTTCGGCAGGAACGAGGTGATCGCCCGTCGTCGTCGAACAGACGATAAGATCCAGCTGGCTCGCGTCGATTCCGGATACCTGAAGCGCCCGCTCGCTCGCCGCTACGGCAAGGTCGTCGAGTGACTCAGTGGTGCAGACGTGGCGGCTCTTGATACCGGTGCGGGTAAAAATCCACTCATCCGAGGTATCAAGGAACTCGGACAGCTCGTCATTGGAAACACTGCGCGTAGGAAGCGCCGAGCCTGTTCCAAGAATCGTGAAACCCATCACTAACCTCCTTTGAGTTGTTGACGTGTTTACATCGACCAAGAGAGGATAGCGCATTTCAATCATTGTTGACGTGTTAACATTAAATTGTCCAAATGCGACAAAGGCTTCACATTGTGTCTGTCTCTCGACACCATTGCGTTATTCACTTATTCATTAAGGAGGTAGCAGCCATTATGGATGCCAAATTAACGATCGTCGACGTAACCGGATCGACCAACGATGACCTGCTCGAAGCAGGAAAACAGGGAGCGCCGCACGGCACAGGACTTGCCGCCCGGGCTCAGACAGCAGGACGTGGCCGGCGCGGCCACAAGTGGGATTCAACCGCCGGCAACCTATTGCTTTCGATTGTCCTGCGTCCATGCGTTAATCCTGCAAAGTACTCTGGTCTTGCAGCCATCAGCGGCCTAGCGGTGCTCGAGGCGCTCGAAAATCAGGGTCTTGCAAACGAGATTGGCCTCAAATGGCCCAACGATCTTGTCGCGCGGGGACGCAAGCTCGGCGGCATTCTGGTCGAGGCCGCACGCGATAACGAAGGCAAACCTTTCGCCGTCTGCGGCATTGGCGTCAATGTGAACTATGTGCCTTCGGAGGTTCCCGATGGCGGCCTGCCGGCAATCGGTCTCTCGGACCTCAACGAAAATGTTCCCGCCCTCGATGTGCTACTCAAGGAGGTCTATCACACCGTCGTAAACGCTGTGGACACGTGGGCAGATCTGCTCAACGCCATGGAAGAAGACGCCGGACCGCTCGCTCCCGTCCACGACGAATATATCACTCACCTCAATTGGATCGGGGAGCACGTTATCGCCCGCTCCCCTGCCGGTGACGAGCTGGCGCGTGGCATCCTTCAAACGGTCGATGCCTTTGGTCGCGCGTGTATCGAAACGGAAGACGGCTTGCAATCCTTCCATTTTGAGGAGGCATCGCTGCGTCCCATGGGTAAATAAGACGCCACAGCCACCCGCTCGACAGCATTACCCGGTCCTCCAAGGCCATCATGCAAAACAAAAGAGCCCCGCTACCAAGATGGCAGCGGGGCTCTGTAAGCTATGAGCGATTTCGCTTAGAGCTTGATGTCGATGTCGACGCCAGCGGGGAGGTCGAGACGCATGAGCGAATCAACGGTGCCCGAGGTGGGGTCGAGGATGTCGATGAGGCGCTTGTGGGTGCGCATCTCGAACTGCTCACGGGAGTCCTTGTTCACGTGCGGCGAGCGGATAACCGTGTACAGGTTGCGCTCGGTGGGCAGGGGGACAGGACCGGAAACGCGAGCGCCGGTCTTCTGAGCGGTCTCGACAATGAGCTTCGCGGACTGATCGACGACCTCGTGATCATAGCCCTTGAGGCGAATGCGGATCTTCTGGGTAGCCAACTTAAACCTCCAAAGAGTGCGAGAGATGTTCTCGCGGATTACGTAACAGGGAGCTCGAACTTAGGCGTTCTTGCTCATGACCTCGTCCACGATGGACTTGGGCGCGGGCTCATAAGAGTCGAACTGCATCGTGTAGGATGCACGGCCCTGGGTCTGGGAGCGAAGGTCGGTAGCGTAACCGAACATCTCGCCCAGCGGCACCTTGGCACGGATGAGCTTGCTGTTCTTGCGATCCTCCATGCCCTCGATCTTGCCGCGGCGACCGGAGAGGTTGCCCATAACGTCGCCCATGTACTGCTCGGGGGTCTCGACCTCGACAGCCATGATCGGCTCGAGCAGCTGCGGATCGGACTTCTTGAGTGCGTCCTTGATAGCCATGGAACCGGCGATCTTAAAGGCGGCCTCGGAGGAGTCGACCTCGTGGTAAGAACCGTCGAACAGGGTGACCTTAACGTCGAGGACCGGGAAGCCGGCGATAACACCGGTGTTCAGGGCCTCCTGGATGCCCTTGTCGATGGACGGGATGTACTCCTTGGGCACGACGCCGCCGACGATAGCGTTGACGAACTCGTAGCCGAAGCCCTCCTCCATCTTCTCAAGCTTGATGACGGCGTGGCCGTACTGACCGCGACCGCCGGACTGACGGACGAACTTGCCCTCAGCCTTCTCGACGTCGTGACCAGCGGTCTCGCGGTAGGCGACCTGGGGCTTACCAACGTTAGCGTCAACCTTGAACTCGCGGAGCAGACGGTCGACGATGATCTCGAGGTGCAGCTCGCCCATGCCGGCGATGATGGTCTGGCCGGTCTCGTGGTTGGTGGACACCTGGAAGGTCGGGTCCTCCTCGGCGAGCTTGGTCAGAGCCAGGGACATCTTGTCCTGCTCGGCCTTGGTCTTGGGCTCGATGGCAACGTCGATAACGGGCTTAGCGAACTCGATCTTCTCGAGGACGATCTCCTTGCCCTCGGCGCACAGGGTGTCACCGGTGGTGGAGTTCTTGAAGCCGACGCAAGCGACGATGTCGCCGGCGGCAGCGTCGTCACGGTCGATACGCTCGGCGGCGTTCATCTCGAGGATGCGGCCGAGGCGCTCGCGCTGACCGTTGGAAGCGTTGACCACGTAGGAGCCGGACTCGGCGCGGCCGGAGTAAACGCGGACGTAGGTGAGCTTACCGACGAACGGGTCGGTCATGATCTTGAAGACCAGGCCGGAGAAGGGCTCGTCGAAGGAAGGATGACGCTGGATCTCCTCACCGGTGTCCGGATCGGTACCGGTGACGGCCTCAACGTCGAGCGGGCTGGGCAGGTAGTCGACGACAGCGTCGAGCAGCTCCTGGACGCCCTTGTTCTTGTAGGCGGAACCCACGAAGACGAGGTTGAGCTCGTTGGCCAGAACGCCCTTGCGCAGAGCAGCCTTGAGCTCCTCGACGGTGAAGTCCTCCTCCATGAGGATCTTCTCCATGAGCTCGTCGTCAAAGCTGGCAGCAGCGTCAAGGAGCTCCTCGCGCTTGGTGGCAGCGATGTCGGCAAACTCAGCCGGGATCTCGTCCATCGGCTCGGGGTAGGTCATGCCCTTCTCGTCGGCCTTGAAGTCCCATGCAGTCATGGTGACCAGGTCGATGACGCCCCAGAAGTTGTCCTCGGCGCCCATCGGGACCTGAGCGGCCACGGCGTTAGCGTCGAGACGATCCTTCATGGTCTCGATAGCGTTGAAGAAGTCAGCGCCCACGCGGTCATACTTGTTGATGAAGGCGATGCGGGGGACGTTGAAGGTGGAAGCCTGACGCCAAACGGTCTCAGACTGGGGCTGAACGCCGGCAACGGCGTCGAAGACGGCGACAGCGCCATCGAGGACGCGCAGGCAGCGCTCGACCTCGGCGGTGAAGTCAACGTGGCCCGGGGTGTCGATGATCTGGATGCGGTAGTCCTTACCGTCCTTGTTCCAGAAGCACGTGGTAGCAGCGGAGGTAATGGTTACGCCGCGCTCCTGCTCCTGAACCATCCAGTCCATGGTGGCAGCGCCCTCATGGACCTCACCGATCTTGTGGGTCTTACCGGTGTAGTAAAGAATACGCTCGGTCGTGGTGGTCTTACCGGCATCGATGTGAGCCATGATGCCGATGTTACGGGTATCGGAAAGCTTGTACTTAGGCTTAGCCATGTTAGTTCCTTACCTTAAACTTACCAACGATAGTGAGAGAACGCACGGTTGGCCTCGGCCATCTTGAAGACGTCCTCACGCTTCTTGACGGAAGCGCCCAGGCCGTTGGAAGCGTCGAGGATCTCGTTGGCGAGACGCTCGGCCATGGTCTTCTCCTTGCGAGCGCGGGAGAAGTTGACGATCCAGCGGATACCCAGAGCGGTGGAACGACGGGAGTTGACCTCCATCGGGACCTGATAGGTAGCGCCACCGACACGCTTGGGTTTAACCTCGAGCGTGGGCTTGACGTTGTCCATAGCCTTCTTGAAGGTAGCGAGAGCGTCGCCACCCTCGGACTTCTCGGCAACGATCTCGAAAGCGGTGTAGACGATGCGCTCAGCGGTGGCCTTCTTGCCGTCAAGAAGGACCTTGTTGATGAGCTGAGTCACCAGGCGGTTGTTGTAAACGGCGTCAGGCTGAACCTCACGACGATTAGCTGCTGCACGACGCGGCATGTGAAATCTCCTTAAGTGTCTACCGTGCGGCGCTTAGGCGGCACACGGCGAAAGTATCAAAACGTTATCTGGCTTATTTGGCCTTGGGGCGCTTAGCACCGTACTTGGAACGGGCCTGCATACGGTTCTGGACCGGAGCAGCGTCGTAGGCGCCACGGATGACGTGATAACGGACACCAGGGAGGTCACGGACACGACCGCCGCGGACGAGCACGATGGAGTGCTCCTGCAGGTTGTGGCCCTCACCCGGGATGTAAGCAGTAACTTCGATGCCGTTGACGAGGCGAACACGGGCAACCTTACGAAGAGCCGAGTTCGGCTTCTTGGGGCTCGTGGTGAAGACGCGGGTGCACACGCCGCGCTTCTGGGAGTTGTGCTGCAGAGCAGCGTTCTTGGACTTCTTGGGCACGGAACGACGGCCCTGGCGAACCAGCTGGTTAATAGTAGGCAAAGCGTACTCCTTCTCGAATGATTCCAGCTTTCTGTAAAGTGCAACGGCTTGAATCGAGGGGTCAGCATCCCCCTACGAAACACGCAGTTCGATAGGATACGTGGCGTTAGCTGTGCCGTCAACAGACCACGCCGCCGGGCGTATCCCAAAATTGGCACATTTCCGCAAAGCCTACACAAAAGGAATCTCCTTCTGTGCGCTGGGCCGGGAATCCGACGTGCTCGATGGGGCAACGCTACCTGCCAAATAGGGACAGGTTTATTTTGGTCGGTTTTATCTGGGGAAACGTCGCGCTCCAGCGGTAATCTGCTCTCATCTGTCGCATGGAAATCGGCGGCGTTTCCATTTAACGCAAAAGAGGCCGCTTCCCCTAGTAGGAAGCGGCCCCAAATCTTACGAATAGACGATGGTAAAGGGCTCTTTCGTTTCGGTCTCCCCTGTTGATGTATACCTCACAATTTCAAGGGTTACCGAGACAACTTGATCGACATCAATCAACTTCGTTGGCACCCAGATGTTCTCTCCGCTATTGCGCCCATAAGAAAAATATAAGTTGAACACCCCTGCGTCGTCATCTTCGATAATCTGCTCCGATCCATCCTTGTAGCTGACGGTCAGCTTATTATCAACTGCTTCATAGCCCAAATCATCGATGTGCGTCTGGATGGAAAACGGGCTAATCTCAAGAGGCGAGTCACCGGAGCGGAGTTCCTTTGTATCGACGTACGCTCCAATATTGAACTCGGGTGTCGACGCCTCAAACCGCCTCGCACTCTCACCTTCACCCTCGGTCCAGTGGATATTCCAGGTGACAGCATGTTGCAAATCTCGCTCGCGATCCATAGCGGCAAAGTACATCGTGCCATTAATGACAGTATCGCTTGATGTGTCCTTATCAATTGTGCTGCGCGTGTCAGGCCATTCCTCGCCGAACTTCATATCGGGCGTGCCGATGCCCTGCTCTTCTTCACCATAGAGAACAAGTTCGCCAATCTCTGCTGCTGGCTTGTAGTAGTTAACTCCATTTGGATTGGACAACGTAAACGTCACGGCTCCGCAGCCGTTTTGGTCGATTGCCATCTCATGGATATCAAGCGTATAGCCGTTGCCCTCGACGGACAGATTAACCTCCTGGACTGCGCCTTC
The DNA here is from genome assembly GCA_022713905.1 of Collinsella sp. Lineage (GTDB taxonomy): Bacteria > Actinomycetota > Coriobacteriia > Coriobacteriales > Coriobacteriaceae > Collinsella. The sequence goes on along the minus strand of JAIHTM010000003.1, from coordinate 15,956 downwards.
CAGGCTTTGGGGCGCGATGCCATCGCCAAACTCTCTGGTGTAGGTATATTTAGTTCCCGATGAGCCGCCGTTGGTCCAGGTAATGGAATCCCCGTTGCCGTGGTTTCCCCAGGCAGAGGCAAAATAGCTGGAATTGACGACGGCGTAGGCGACCCCTCCGGTCGCCAGCACTCCGGCAAGGCATCCGATCACGGCAACATACAGAGGCTTCGCGTGACCCTTTCGGCGAAGCGGCTCACCAGCAGCGGCATAAAGAACACGGTCAGCAAGATCGCTATCGGCTTGGACGGACTCGAAGGCCTGCTTGATTTGATTGGATTTCACGGTCGCCCTCCTCTAGGATGAACTTGAGCTTCGATCTGCCGCGAGCCAAACGCGTTCGAACAGTCGCGGCTGGCACATGCAATAACTCGGCAATCTCTGAGGTCGAAAAGCCCAGATAGTAATAGAGCATGATGGGAACACGGAATCGTTCCGGAAGTCGCATAACGTCTGACAGGACCGCCTTGGTCTCCTCCTGCGCCGTCGAAAGCGAATCGGCCAGGTTCTCAATATCCTCCACACGCCTCCATGGCTTTCGAAAGAGAGATTTGCATTCATTGATCGTGACCCGGATAAGCCATCGACGAAGATGTTCCCAGCTTTCAAATTGCGCATCGCTTTTGAGTAACTTCAGAAAGACGTCTTGAGCAGCATCGTCGGCATCGGCACGATCGCGCAGATACGTCAATGCGATTCGAAACACGACATCTCTGTGATCTTCAACCGCCTGTCTAAATGCTTGTTCTTCCATAATCACCTCCCGGTGACGTTAATAATTCTTGGTGAGGCCCTCACCTTAGATACGCTCTTGTCGGGCGAAATGTTTCAAATTCAAGCATGAAAAACCGACCAAAATAAACCTGTCCCTTTTTGGCATAAAGGAATCCCCTCCCGTCCCGGGAATCCGACGTACTCGTCGGGGCAACGTTCCTCATCAAAAAAGGCCCGCCCCCCTGTTGGGAAGCGAGCCTTTATAAGGGCGGTTAACGTACTAGGAAATTACTCCTCGTCGTTGTCCTTGGCCTCTTCGGCGTCGTCGGTGTCCACAAGCTGGTTGAGCAGCTCGTCGAGAGAAGCCATGTCCTCGTTGATCGCGCCGTTGGCGGGAGCCTTCTTGTCGTCGATCGGGGCGCCCAGGAGCTCCTCGTCGGCGTCGGCGTGATGCGTCGGAGCGGAGGTACCCAGCAGGATGTCGTCCGGACCGTCGGGGCTAAAGACCATCTGCAGCAGCTGCGAGAGGTCTTCCTCGTCGGCAACGTCGTCGTTGTTCTCGAGGATGTAGAGCAGATCGTGGGCCTCGAGGCCGTCACGGAGCTCCTCGATCGCCTTGGCACCGATGCCGTCGATGCGCAGCAGATCCTCCTCGGACTTGCCAACCAGGTCGCCGACCGTCTCGATACCGACCTCGCTGAACTTGTTGGTCCAGCGCTGCGACACGCCCAGGTCGTCGAACAGGTACAGGCGAGCCTTCTCGGCGGAGATGGTGTGGCCGTTGCGGGTGAACGAACCGTCAGCACCACCGAACTCGTCGTAGCCGGCCCAGTCGAGCTGCTGCGGGAGCTGCTCGTCCAGGTCCTTGAGCTCCACAGGAGCCCACTCGGGCAGCGACTTGGCGTTGGGCGAAGCCGGGCCGTCGATGTCGACATAGCCGTCGGCCGTACGATACGTCAGCTTGGCGTTGGCGTACGGCTTGAGGCCGGTACCGGCCGGGATCTTCTTACCGACGATGACGTTGGACTTAAGGTCGAGCAGGTGATCGACCTTGCCCTCAATGGCAGCCTCGGTAAGGACGCCAGCGGTACGGATGAACGAAGCGCTCGACAGCCAGGAGTCGATGTTGGACGCGACCTTGAGCGTACCCAGGATGACGGGCTCGGCCACGGGAGCCTGACCGCCCAGACGGGCAACGCGCTCGACCTCGTCGGCGAACTCGTAGCGGTCGACGTACTGACCAAGCAGGTACTTGGAGTCGCCGGGGTTGGTGATCTGAACGCGACGCAGCATCTGACGTGCGAGCACCTCGATGTGCTTGTCGTTCAGGTCGACGCCCTGGCTGGTGTAGACGTCCTTGACGCTCTCGACGAAGGTGTGCATCGTCGACTCGATGTCGGTCAGCTTGCGCAGGTTGCGGAAGTTGACGAAGCCCTTGGTGATCTGGTCGCCGGCGCGAACCTCGCAGCCGTCCTCGATCTCGGGCATAAAGCGCACCGAAGCGGGAACGCGACGCTCGTCGAGGACACGGGTGTGATCCTCGGAGTCGGTGAGCGTCAGCACGTACTCGGACTTCTCGGGCTTAATCGAGAGGTGGCCGGAGTACGGAGCCAGCTCGGCCTCGCGACCCAGAATCTTCTCGTTGACGTTGCCGACGATATCGAACATACGGCTGACCGTAGGCAGACCCTGCGTAATATCGTCGACGCCAGCGACGCCGCCGGAGTGAATGGTACGCATCGTAAGCTGCGTACCGGGCTCGCCGATGGACTGGGCGGCAATAATGCCGACCGCGGTACCGATGGCGACCGGACGACGGGTGGAAAGATCCCAGCCGTAGCACTTCTGGCACACGCCGTACTTGGAGCGGCAGGTGAGCAGCGCGCGAAGCTTGACCTTCTTGAGGCCGGCATCGACCATCTTCTGGATGTCGGCGACCTTCTCGATGTAGCCGTCCTGCTCAAAGAGCACGGTGCCATCGGGAGCCACGACGTCCTCGATGAAGCAACGGCCGACAAGGTCGGTGTTGAGGTCGGTGGTGCCGGGGATGATGAGGTTGTAGGTGACGCCCTCGTGCGTACCGCAGTCCTCCTCGCGGACGATGACGTCCTGGGCCACGTCGACCAGACGACGGGTCAGGTAACCAGAGTCCGAGGTGTGGGATGCGGTATCGACCAGGCCCTTACGGGCGCCGTAGGTCGAAATGAAGTACTCGAGCGGCAGCAGGCCCTCGCGGAAGTTCGCCTTAATGGGAAGGTCGATCGTCTCGCCGGACATGTCTGCCATCAGGCCACGCATGCCGCCGAGCTGACGCAGCTGGGTCTTAGAACCACGGGCGCCGGAGTCGGCCATCATATACAGCGGGTTCTCCTCGTCGAACATGTCGAGCATGAGCGCTGCAACCTTATCGGTACAAGCGGTCCACTCGTTAACGACTTCGATGTGGCGCTCCGTCTCGTTGATGAAGCCCTCCTCGAAGTACTCGTTGATCTGGTCGACGTTGGCCTGGGCGCGGTCGAGCAGCTCCTGCTTCTCGGCAGGGATAAGAGCGTCCCACACCGAGATGGTGAGGCCGGCGCGGGTAGCGTAGTGGAAGCCGGAGTACTTGATGGCGTCGAGGATCGGGCCGACCTTGGCCTCGGGGTAACGATCGCAGCAGTCGGCAACCAGCTTGGCCACATCGCCCTTGACCATCTTGTAGTTCATGAACTCATAGTCTTCGGGCAGGCACTGGCGGTTGAAGATGATGCGGCCGATAGAGGTCTCGAAGCGCGCGGTCTTGTTGCCGGTGACGTCGTAGTCGACAAACTCGTTCTTGCCGTTCTTAACGCGGAAGATACGGGTGCCGTCCTCGTTGATGACGTTGGCGTCGGCAGCGGACACGCGGACCTGAATCTTGGCCTGCATGTCGACCTCGGAGCGGCAGTCATAGGCGTGCAGCGCGTCATCGAAGCTCGAGAACACGTGGTTCTCGCCCGGCAGACCGTCGCGGACCTGGGTGAGGTAGTACACACCGATGATCATGTCCTGCGAGGGGATGTTGACCGGCTTGCCGGATGCCGGCGAGCGCAGGTTGTTCGCAGAGAGCATGAGCACGCGGGCCTCGGCCTGAGCCTGGCTGGACAGCGGCACGTGGACAGACATCTGGTCGCCGTCGAAGTCGGCGTTGAAGGGCGAGCAGACCAGCGGGTGCAGGTGGATAGCCTTGCCCTCGACCAGCACCGGCTCAAAGGCCTGGATGGACAGACGGTGCAGGGTCGGTGCACGGTTGAGCAGCACGACGCGACCGTCGATGACCTCTTCGAGGATGTCCCACACAAAGGTGGCACCGCGGTCGATAGCGCGCTTGGCGCCCTTGATGTTCTCGACCTTGCCGAGCTCGACCAGGCGCTTCATGACGAAGGGCTTGAAGAGCTCCAGCGCCATGGTCTTGGGCAGACCGCACTGGTGCAGCAGCAGTTTGGGGTCGGTAACGATTACCGAACGGCCGGAGTAGTCGACACGCTTGCCCAGCAGGTTCTGACGGAAACGGCCCTGCTTGCCCTTGAGAGCCTCGGCGAGCGACTTGAGCGGGCGACCGCCACGGCCAGAGACCGGGCGACCACGACGGCCGTTGTCGAACAGGGCGTCCACGGACTCCTGGAGCATGCGCTTCTCGTTGTTCACGATGATCGCAGGGGCGTCCAGGTCGAGCAGGCGCTTGAGTCGGTTGTTACGGTTGATCACGCGACGGTACAGGTCGTTGAGGTCGGACGCGGCGAAGCGGCCGCCGTCGAGCTGGACCATCGGGCGCAGATCGGGCGGAATGACCGGGATGACGTCCAGGATCATGTTCGCGGGGCTGTTACCGCCCTTCAGGAAGGCGTCAACGACCTCGAGGCGCTTGACGGCCTTCTCGCGCTTCTGCTTCTGGGAGTCCTCGTCGGCGATGATGGCCTTGAGCTTCTCGGCCTCGGAAGGAAGGTCGATGGCAGCGAGCAGGTCGCGGACGGCCTCGGCACCCATGCCACCCTTGAAGTACATGGAGTAGTAACGGGTCATCTCGCGGAACAGCGGCTCATCGGAGATGAGGTCGCGCTCGGTGAGCTTCATGAAGGCGTTGAAGGCGTCCGTGCGGAGCTGCTTCTCGTCCTTGCACTCTTCCTCGATGTCAACGATGCCGGAGGCGATCTCCTCGGGGGTCAGCGGCTCCTCGTCGGAGAACTCGTCAAAGTTCTCGGGGTTGCCCTGCTCCTTGAGGGACTCGATCTGGCGGGCGCACTCGGCATCGATCTCTTCCAGATCGGCGGCGAGCTCCTCGCGCAGGTCGTCAGCGTCGGCCTCGCGAGCCTCGTAGTCTACCTCGGTGATGATGTAGCTGGCAAAGTACAGAACCTTCTCGAGGTCCTTGGACTTGATGTCGAGCATACGGCTCATCGGGAAGCTCGTGGGGCTCTTGAAGTACCAGATGTGGGACACGGGAGCGGCGAGCTCGATGTGGCCCATACGGTCGCGACGCACCTTGGCCGAGGTAACCTCGACGCCGCAGCGCTCGCAGACGATGCCCTTAAAGCGGATGCCCTTGTACTTGCCGCAGGAGCACTCCCAGTCCTTGGCGGGACCGAAGATCTTCTCGCAGAACAGGCCGTCCTTCTCGGGCTTGAGGGTACGGTAATTGATGGTCTCCGGCTTCTTGACCTCACCGTGCGACCAGGAACGGATCTGGTCGGCGGAGGCAAGGGAGATCTTTACCGAGTCAAAATCAGTAGCTTCGAAATCTGCCACAGTCAACTACTCCTTATCAGTGGTCGTGGCGGCGACAGCCTCGGGTGCCTCGGCGGTCTCGGCATCCTGGGCCTCGACGTCGGCGTCAACGCCGGCGAGCGCAGCCAGGTCATCGAGGGCAGAGGTCTCCTCGGCGGTCACAGGGGCGGAGGCGTCCTCGTCGGCATCGTGCATGGGCTCGATGTCCAGTGCGAGGGAACGGATCTCCTTGACGAGAACCTTGAAGGACTCGGGGATACCCGGGACAGGAACGTTCTCGCCCTTGACGATGGACTCATAGGTCTTGACGCGGCCCACGGTATCGTCGGACTTGACGGTCAGGATCTCCTGCAGGACGTTGGAAGCACCGTATGCGTACAGTGCCCAAACTTCCATCTCGCCGAAGCGCTGGCCGCCGAACTGGGCCTTGCCGCCCAGCGGCTGCTGGGTAACCAGGCTGTAAGGGCCGGTCGAACGGGCGTGGATCTTGTCGTCGACCATGTGGCCGAGCTTGAGGATGTAGGACGTACCCACGGTAATGGGCTCGCGGAACTCCTCGCCGGTACGACCGTCGAACAGGCGGGTCTTGCCGCGCTCATCAAGCTGGGTGACAAACTCGGGGCGCATGTGATCGCCAAAGGCAGCGGTGGCCTTGTTGAGCATGTTCTTGTTGGCGCGACGGATGACCTCGGCGATCTCGTCCTCCTTGGCGCCGTCGAAGACGGGCGTCGCGGTGAAGAACGGACCGGGGACATACTTGTCGGAGTCGGCATCCTCGGTATCCCAACCGCAGGCAGCAGCCCAGCCAAGGTGGCACTCGAGCAGCTGGCCGACGTTCATACGCGAAGGAACGCCCAGCGGGTTGAGGATAACGTCGATCGGGGTACCGTCAGCCATGTAGGGCATGTCCTCGACCGGCAGAACGTTACAGATAACACCCTTGTTGCCGTGGCGGCCGGCGATCTTATCGCCCTGCTGGATCTTACGACGCTGGGCGACGTAGACGCGCACCTGCTCGTTGACGCCGGGGGCCAGGTCGTCGCCGTTCTCGCGGCTAAAGCGGACGACGTCGATGACGCGGCCGTAAGCACCGTGAGGCATCTTAAGGGAGGTGTCGCGGACATCGTGGGCCTTGGCACCGAAGATGGCGCGCAGCAGGCGCTCCTCGGCGGTCAGAGCGCTCTCGCCCTTGGGGGTAACCTTGCCGACCAGGATGTCGCCAGGGCCGACCTCGGCGCCGATGCGGATGATGCCGTCCTCGTCGAGGTTGGCAAGCATGTCCTCGGAGAGGTTCGGGATCTCGCGGGTGATCTCCTCGGGGCCGAGCTTGGTGTCGCGGGCGTCGATCTCGTGACGGGTGATGTTGATGGTCGTCAGCAGGTCCTCGGCCACCAGGCGCTCGGACACGACGATACCGTCCTCGTAGTTAAAGCCTTCCCACGGCATGTAGGCCACGGTGAGGTTCTGGCCCAGTGCGAGCTCGCCGTGATCGGTCGAAGGACCGTCGGCCAGAGGCTCGCCCTGCTCAACGGTGTCACCGACGCGAACGAGCGGACGGTGGTTGATGCAGGTGGACTGGTTGGAGCGCTGGTACTTGGCCAGGTGATACTCGTCCATACCGCCGGCATGCTTGACGATGATCTTGGCGGCGTCGGCAAAGATGACCTCGCCGGCGTTCTTGGCCAGGGTGACCTCGCCGGAGTCCAGAGCGGCGCGACGCTCCATGCCGGTACCGACATAGGGAGCGGCGGGGTGAACCAGCGGCACGGCCTGACGCTGCATGTTAGCGCCCATCAGCGTACGCTTGGCGTCGTCGTGCTCAAGGAACGGGATCAGCGTGGCTGCGACGGAGAGCATCTGACGCGGCGAGACGTCCATGTAGTCGACGTCCTCGACAGGCACGTCGGCGGGGGCGCCGAAGGAGCCGTCGAAGTCGCGGGTACGGGCGATCACGGTGTGCGGACGGACGATCTTGCCCTCGGCATCGGTCGTGATGAACTCGTTGGTCTTGGGATCGAGCGGCGTGTTGGCCGGCGCGATGACGTGCTTCTCTTCCTCGTCAGCGGTCATCCAGTCGATCTGGTCGGTGGCAACGCCGTTCTCGACGCGACGGAACGGGGCCTCGATGAAGCCATACTCGTTGACGCGGGCGTAGAGGGCGAGCGAGCCGATCAGGCCGATGTTGGGGCCTTCAGGGGTCTCGATCGGGCACATGCGGCTGTAGTGCGAGTTGTGAACGTCGCGGACGGCCGTCGGCACGTTGGTGCGGCGGCTGGAGCCCGACTTGTGGCCGGCAAGACCGCCAGGGCCGAGTGCGGACAGACGACGCTTGTGGGTCAGACCGGTCAGGGGGTTCGCCTGGTCCATGAACTGCGAGAGCTGCGAGGAACCGAAGAACTCCTTGATGGAGGCCACGATCGGGCGGATGTTGATGAGCGACTGCGGGGTGATCTCGTCGATGTCCTGGGAGCTCATGCGCTCACGGACGACGCGCTCCATACGGCTCATGCCGATACGGAACTGGTTGGCGACGAGCTCGCCGACGGTACGGATGCGGCGGTTGCCGAAGTGGTCGATGTCGTCGACCTTGAAGCCCTGCTCGCCGGCAGCGAGGGACAGCAGGTAGCGCAGCGTCGCGACGATATCCTCGTCGGTGAGCACCGTGACCTCTTCCTCGGTGGTGAGGTTGAGCTTCTTGTTGACCTTGTAACGACCGACGCGGGCCAGATCGTAGCGCTGCGGGTTGAAGAGCAGGCCCTCAAGCAGGCTGCGGGAAGCGTCCACGGTGGGGGGCTCGCCCGGGCGCAGGCGACGGTAGATCTCGATGAGGGCGTCCTCGCGAGTGAGGGCGGTGTCGCGCTCCAGGGTGCGCTTGATCACATCGGAATTGCCGAGCAGCTCGATGATGTCGTCGTTGGTGACGGCGATGCCAAGGGCGCGCAGGAACATCGTGGCGCTCTGCTTGCGCTTACGGTCGATGGAGACCATGAGCTGGTCGCGCTTGTCGACCTCAAACTCAAGCCAGGCACCGCGGGACGGGATGATCTGGGCCTTGTAGATCTGCTTGCCCGAATCCATCTCGGAGCTGTAGTACACGCCCGGGGAGCGGACGAGCTGCGAGACGACGATACGCTCGGTACCGTTGATGATGAAGGTGCCCTGATCGGTCATCATGGGGAAGTCGCCCATGAAGACGAGCTGCTCCTTAATCTCGCCGGTCTCCTTGTTGGTGAGACGGACGTCGGTCAGAAGCGGAGCCTGATAGGTCATATCCTTCTCGCGGCACTCCTCGACGGTGTGCGCGGGGTCGCCGAACTGATGCTCGCCGAAGGTAACCTCGAGAACATGGTTCTGGCTCTGGATGGGGCTGGATTCCTTGAACGCCTCACGAAGACCCTCGTCCTTAAAACGCTCAAAGGATTCCCTTTGAACAGAGATAAGGTTGGGGAGCTCCATGGCCTCCGGGATTTTCCCGAAGCTGACGCGCTTGCGCTCAGTGGCAGTGTATGCGTAGGTCACCAGGTTTTTCCTCCTTCACGGAAATGCTCGGTGGGTTGGCGAGGCATAGCTTCGCCAGTTATCGCAACCTAATAGTTTATCAGGTACCGACCGTTGGGCAAGAAAAGCCTTGACGCGATTGAGTTTTTGGAGTAGCAAAGTTTTTCGACAGAAAACACGCAGGTAGATGTATGCGTATCGAACATCTGTTCATATATTTTCTGTGAACAGAGAGCCGGCAATCGCAGCTCTTATAAAAAACGGGCGCGAACCGAGGTCCACGCCCGTAAATGTCGATGCCCGAAGGCTTACTTGCTCATCAATCCGCCGCGCTCGTCGATGGCGTCCCAGAAGGCATCGGCAAAGCGGGGGTCGCTTGCAGCCATGAGGGCGTTGGTGGCCATCCAGCCAGAGGGAGTGCCGGTGTCGTAGCCCGACAGCGGGTCGATGACGACTGCATACATGGCCTCGCGGTCGAGCGAACGGGCCATGGCGTCGGTGAGCTGGATCTCGCCGCCCTTGCCGGCCTGCTGATCTGCCAGCAGGTCCATGACCAGCGGGCTCAGCAGGTAGCGACCGACGATGTACAGGTTGGACGGAGCCGCCTCGGGAGCGGGCTTCTCAACCAGACCGCCGATGCGCCAGACAGCACCGGGCTCGGCATCGGCAACGTCCTCGGCGCCCTCGAGCGAACCGACGCGCTCGCCGGCGATAACGCCGTAGCGGCTGACTTCCTCGGGCGAGCAAGCGGCGACGGCGATAACCGAAGCGCCACCGTGCTCCTTAGAAACGGCGAGCATCTTGTCGCAGATGTCGCGGTTAGGCACAACGTAGTCGCCCAGAAGAACCAGGAAATTCTCCCCTGCCACGGCGTCGGCAGCAGAGCGAATAGCATGGCCGAGGCCCTTGGGCTCGTACTGATAACGGAAGTCGACCGGCATACCGCCAGCGTGGGCGACGGCATCGGCATAGGCGTTCTTGCCGCGCTCGCGCAGCAGGTTCTCGAGCGAACGGTCGGGCTGGAAGTAGCTCAGCAACTCGGGCTTGCCGGGAGAGGTGACGATAATGGCGTCGTCGACCTCCTCGGGGTCGAGCGCCTCCTCGACGACGTACTGGATGACCGGCTTGTCGAGCACCGGCAGCATCTCTTTAGGCGTGCACTTGGTGCCAGGCAGAAAACGCGTGCCAAGACCGGCGGCGGGGATGATTGCCTTCATAGTATTCAGGGATCCTTTCGCAGGCGCAGGATGCGCCCTGTGCGTGCGGCACGGCGGCCGCAGACCAAATTGCGATACCGGTTTATCTTACCGCCGTTAATTAACGTTAATGTAGGCAAGCGCCATTCTTCAGCAGGTCAACGCAAATTATTGCTCGAATGGTGCAATTTTATCGCCCAACGGTAGCGACCCCAAAGCACCGCAAGCGGCAGCAATTTGTATGCCGAGCCAACAAAATAGAGGGATCAAAACGAAAAAGACGGGGCTCGCAATGCGAACCCCGTCTGCAAAGAAATCTGGCGAGAAAGCCTGATTACTTGAGGGTGACAGCAGCGCCAGCAGCCTCGAGCTTCTCCTTGGCAGCCTCGGCGTCCTCCTTCTTGGCACCCTCGAGAACAGCCTTGGGAGCGCCCTCGACGACCTCCTTGGCCTCCTTCAGGCCAAGGTTGGTGAGCTCACGGACGGCCTTGATGACCTGGATCTTGTTGTCGCCGAAGCCCTCGAGCACGACGTCAAACTCGGTCTTCTCCTCGGCCTCAGCAGCGCCAGCAGCGGGAGCGGCGACAACAGCGGCAGGAGCAGCGGCGGAAACGCCGAAGGTGTCCTCGATAGCCTTAACGAGCTCGGAAGCCTCGAGAAGGGTCATTTCCTTAAGAGCATCGATGATCTCATCGGTGGTAAGCTTAGCCATTTCTAAGTCCTTTCGGTTTCCGTGTCTGTGCACGGAGATCAGTTAAAACACGGCGCGAATGCGCCAGGGGTGCGGCGTTGCCGCCGCGGGTGAAAACAGCGACTAGGCTGCCTTCTGCTCGGAGACCTGCTGGATCGAACGAGCGAGACCAGAGGAAACGCCGTTGACGCAGACAGCGATGTCGCGAGCGAAACCGGAGATGAGACCGGCGATCTGGCCGAGAAGCTGGTCCTTGGTGGGCAGCTCGGCGATAGCCTTAACATCATCAGCGGAAACGGCCTTGCCGTCGGAGATACCGCCCTTGATCTCAAGGACGCCCTTGGACTTAGCGGAGAAGTCCTTAAGGGTCTTAGCGGCCTCGACCGGCTCGGTCTCGTAGAACACATAAGCGACGGGGCCGGCGAGGATCTCGTCGAGCTCGGGCTGCTCCTGGTTCTTGAGAGCGATCTTGACCAGGTTGTTCTTGTAGACCTTCATCTCGGCGCCGCACTCGCGAAGCTGATGACGCAGCTCCTGAGCCTGCTTAACCGTCAGACCGTTGTAGTTGACGACGAACAGACCGGCGTTCTCGGCGATACGGGACTCGATCTCTGCAACCTTGTCGATTTTGTACTGCTGGGGCATGAATTACACCTCCTCGAATTCTTTCCGGGCACGGTCCGCCACAAGGACGTGACGGGGGCATGTCCAAAAAGAAAGCCCCCGCGCTGCATGAGCGACGGGGGCGAGAAGACATATCTACTCGACCACCTCGGCTGGCGGGATATCCCATTAAGCTCGCGGGCAATGCCCGTTTGCACCGGCTGTCTCTGGCAGCGGATTCGTGCGTGAACCGAAAGTATTATGGCGGGGACCCCGGCGTCGGTCAACGGAAAACCGGGCTGCACACAATTCCACCATCCGACCGCGCCGCCGAAGGCCAGGCGCAAGGTTTTCGCTCGGTCAAGTCCTGGGCTCGCACGAAGGCCACATTAAGTGGCCTTCGGCTCGTGCGGAATCTACGAAAACTTTGCGCCTGGCCTTCGGCGGCGCGGCCTGCGTCAACTATGGGGCAGCCCGGTTTTCCGTTGGCCGGCGCGCCCCACTCATAATGCTTGGGTCGGTGGGCTGATGTGTTGCGTCCCGTTGGGCTATAAGGTTGAAATGAAGGTGGACAGGCGGCGGAGACCTTCGTCCAAATCTTGGTCGGAAACGCAATAGCTTAGGCGGATGTGGCCTTCGGTGCCGAAACAGTCGCCCGGGACTAGGGCTACGTTTGCTTCTTTGATGGCTTTGATGCAGAAGGCTTCGCTGGTTAGGCCGAACTTTTTGATGCTCGGGAAAGTGTAGAAGGCTCCTGCGGGCTCTACTTCGTCGAGGCCCATAGCGTTTAAGGCTGCGAGCACGCGTTTGCGGCGGGCTCGGTAGACTTTGAGCATGGGGGTTGGGTCGACGGTCAGGGCTCGGGCCGCGGCGTCCATCTCAAAAGAGACGGCGCTCGATACTAAGTATTGGTGGGCCTTTGCGATCTCGGCGATGACGGGAGCTGCGGCTGCGAGCCAACCTAAGCGCCAGCCGGTCATGGCCCAGGGCTTGGAGAAGCTCTCGATGACCACCGTCTGCTCGCGTAGCTCCGGGTAGCGCCGGGCAAAGCGCTCGTAGCCATCCACATAGACCAGGCGGCTATATACGTCGTCGCAGACCACGTAGATGCCCGCCTGCTCTGCCACGCGCGCCACGGCGTCGAGCGACGCCGCGTCGAGGATGCAACCCGTGGGATTGTTGGGCGAGCAGATGACGATGGCCTTAGTCGCTGGTGTCACGCAAGCACGAAGTGCGTCCTCGTCAATCTGAAATTGCGCAGGCTCTGTATCCAAAAAGACCGCTTTGGCGTGGTTGGCCACGACGATGCTCTCGTACAGGCCAAAGGCTGGCGTGGGGATAATGACCTCGTCGCCGGGGTTGAGCATAGCCATGAATGTTGCCGACAGGGCCTCGGTCGCGCCGTCGGTCAGGATGACCTCGTCGGCGGAAAACGCCAGGCCCGCGCCACCCATATATTTGGACAGCGCCTCGCGCAGGACGGGGCGACCGTTGTTGGGCGGATAGTGCGTGTCGCCGCGGTCCAACGAAGCGGTCACCTCGGCGCTAATCATATCGGGCGTGGAAAAATCGGGCTCGCCGAGCGCGAGCGCAATGCATCCTGGGTACTGGGCAGCGAGCGCGTTAATCCGACGGATGCCGGAGGGCTTGAGCGTGGCAAGCGAGGTGTTCATGGGCAGACGCATGGCGTTCCTTTCGTAAGGGTTGCACTAGGATAGCGCGGCGAGGCACCGCCAGACGGTGTAACCTAAACGGAAACCAACCGGAAAGGAGGCGGCATGGAGACGACCACACGCGGCGATGTGCCAAAAACGTTGCGAACCATTGCGTATATCAGCATTCCCGATAGCGCCGATCTTGAGTTTTTGCTCTGGGATCTGCAGGATGCCATCGCCGCCTATACTCAGCTTTCTGGCACCACGCTCCCCCGCCCGATCGATTTGGAAGCGGATGATGCCGGCGCAGTCGATGGCATCGTGCTCGCCATTGAAGATGTGGCTGACGATGAGACGTTGACAGCTATCGAGCAGGCGCTTGAGCGCTTTGGCGGTACGGGAACGCGCGTCTATGCCGCGATTCGAGCCGCACAGGAGGGCGCTAAGCAGGCGCGCGGGACCGCCGTTCGTCTGCACGAGGCATGTGAGCGCCATGACCAATTGTGGTGTGGCGGCGTTGTCGTCTGTGCCGGCAGCGGTATTGCGGCGCTTCTCCATTCCCCACGCATGGGCCTCTTGCGCCGACCATTTTCGGAAGCGATGGATAAGCTTGTGGGCGCTGTGCGCATGGGATGCTCCATTGAGCATGCGCAGCGACTTGGCGGCGGCAATGCCGTCAACGTCAACGTCGACGGCATGATTTGCGCCGAGCCAGCCGTGCCCGCGCCGGTCTGGCGAGGCGTTCTGAAACGTCTGGGCGCCCATGCTCAGTCAAATATCTAAATTAGAGAGCGGCCCAGTCAACGGCTTCGTGCCAGCACTCAACAAGGCGCTCCAGACGCCAAGCCGCGTTAGCGGGACTAGTTGACGGCAATACGACAGCCGCCAGACCCGTCCGCTCCTGTAGATAGCGCTTATAGAGGCGCCCCGCCGTACCACCGTTGCATATCACCTGCTCAATGGGAGCTGCACCGGTAATGCGCTCGATATGTGCCGGCACAACGTTGCGAATGCTCGCGTCACTCGAGCCCTTAATGTCGCAGCTCTCAATCACATCCCACAGGGCTACGCCGCCGTTCAGCAGCATGGATCGCTTGGCGGCAATCGAGGCGTCGAGCGTCGCAGGCTCGCTGTCCGCCAAAAGGTCGCCCTCGTTGGGCGGCACGGGCACACCGAGGCACGCGGCCATCACGCGCCAAAAGCGATTCTGGGGGTTGCCGTAATAAAAATCATTGGCACGCGAGAGCACCGAGGGAAACGACCCCAGCACCAAAACGCGCGAACGCTCGTCAAACACGGGTTCAAACCCATGCTCAATATGTTGATAGCCCTCGTCCGGCGCGGCCACGAGCTAGGCCCTCAGCAGATAGCGCACCTCGTAGGGCGCAAGCTCAAGGGAGCCAGCCAGCTCGACCGTAGGCACGCCGTCGGCAAGCAGGTCGACAAAGGACCCGTTGAGCTCGCCGGCGCCAAAGGTGTAAGGCTCGTCCACGGCGTTCACCGCCACGAGCACCGTCGCGCCGTCGCAGGCGCGCTCGAACAGCAGCTGCTTGTTCTGGATCACCACGTTGCGATAGGCACCGTAGTTGAGAACACGGGCCGCCGTACCGTCGGCCGAGCGCAGGTGCGTGAGCTGCGTGATGAACGCCGTCAGCTCGTTGGGCGCAGGCTCATCGAGCGCAGGGCGCAGCGCCCAGTCGCCATCGGGGCCGCCCTTTTCGCCGGCAATCCCCCACTCGCTGCCGTAGTAGACGCACGGAATGCCCGGCATTCCAAAGAGCATGCCGTAGGCGGGGCGCAGGCAGGACTTGTCCGTCAGGATGCTCGCCAGGCGCGGCACATCGTGGTTGTCGACAAACGACAGCAGATGCTTGCCGCGATAAATGCACCACGGGTCGCCGCCAAACTGACGGTGTAACGAATGGGCGATCTCGAACATGTTGATCGAATTAAAGCTGGAGTACAGGCCCTTGTAGCACTCGTAGTTGGTGCAGGAGTCGAGCATCTCGTCGTTGACGATCTGGTTGTAGTCGCCGTGGAGCGTCTCGCCGATCTGCACAAAATCGGGCTTGAGCTCACGGGTAAAGGCGTGCAGGCGGCGCATAAAGTCGCGGTCGAGCATGTAGGCGACGTCCAAGCGCAGGCCGTCGACGCCAAAGACCTCGGCCCAGCGACGCACGGACTCAAGCAGGTAATCGACCACGGCGGGGTTTTGCAGGTTGAGCTTCACAAGCTCAAAATGGCCCTCCCAGCCCTCGTACCAAAAGCCGTCGCCGTAGCACGAGTCACCGTCGAAGCTGATGTGGAACCAGTCCTTGTACGGCGAGTCCCACTTGCGCTCCTGCACGTCGCGGAAGGCCCAAAAACCGCGGCCGACGTGGTTGAAGACGGCATCGAGCACCACGCGGATGCCATGGGCATGCAGCGTGTCGCATACGGCGGCAAAGTCGGCGTCCCCACCCAGGCGGCGGTCGATGTGGCGCAGGCTGCGCGTATCGTAACCGTGGCTATCAGATTCGAGCGGCGGGTTGATGAGCACAGCACCAACGCCGAGATCCTGCAGGTAGTCGGCCCATTGGGCGATCTTCATAATGGGCGCATCGGGGTTTGGCGCGGCGTTGGCAGCCTGGGCAAGCTCATCCTCGGCAACGGGCGCGGCGTTTTCGCGCGGAGCCCCGCAAAAGCCCAGCGGATAGATCTGATAGAACGTCGTCTCGTATGCCCACATAGCAACCTCCCGGTAAGCTCAACACAACGACATCCATTGTATGCCCGGCTTGTATCCTCTCCCCCAAAATAAGTTGCGGTGGAATAGTT
>JAIHTM010000138.1 GCA_022713905.1 Collinsella sp. | reverse complement strand
GCGTTGAGCTTGCCGACGGCGATCAGGTCGATCAGCGCCTGCAGGTTGGTACCCGAACCGCTGATAAGCACGCCGATCTTGAGCGGCTCGGCCGTATCTGTGCCGGTCGGACGGGTGTAGGGCACAAAGCCCAGGCCCTCACTAGCAGCCATCTGCTCGTTAGCGCTCATCAGAGTACACGACCTTACCGGAACCCTCGACGCACTCGCCCACGCGGAACGGCTTCTCGCCCAGCGCGACCAGGGCCTCGGTCACGGCGGCCTCGTCCTCGGGGGCGACGATCAGGCACAGGCCAACGCCCATGTTGAAGGTCTTGCATGCCTCGTTGGGCGCGAGCTCGGCCTGGCGCGACACGTAGGTGATGACGGGCGGAACGTCCCAACCCATCTCGGCGCCGTTGCGGGTGACCACGGCGTCGACGTCGTCGGCAAGCGCGCGGTTGAGGTTCTCGGTAATACCGCCGCCAGTAATGTGGGCGATAGCGTGCACGTTGGCGCCGCCGCGGAGCAACTCAAGAATCGGCTTGACATAGATGCGCGTGGGGGCCAACAGGGCGTCTGCCAGCGATGCGCCGCCGAGCTCCTCGAGCGGACGGCTCAGCTCCTCGGCCTTAGCGGCGGCCTCGGGCGTGCCCGGCTTAATGCCGTCGACGCCAATGACCTTGCGCACGAGCGAGTAACCGTTGGAGTGCACGCCGGTGGAAGGCAGGCCCAGAATCACGTCGCCGGGGCGGACGTTTGCGGGATCGAGCATCTTGGGACGGTCGACGACGCCCACGGTAAAGCCGGCAAGGTCGTAGTCGGCCGGAGCCATGACGCCGGGGTGCTCGGCCATCTCGCCGCCCACGAGCGCGCAGCCCGCGAGCTTGCAGCCGTCGGCCACACCCTTGATGATCTTTGCCATGTGCTCGGCCTCAATGTGGCCGATGGCAACGTAGTCCAGGAAGAACAGCGGCTCGGCGCCCGAAGCCAAAATGTCGTTGACGCACATGGCGACCAGGTCCTGGCCCACCGTCTCGTGACGATCCATGATCTGGGCGAGCACAAGTTTGGTGCCCACGCCGTCGGTACCGCTGATCAGAATCGGGTCTTCCATATCCTTAAGCGCGGCGGCCGAGAATAAGCCACCAAAGCCACCGATACCGCCGATGACCTCGGGACGGTTGGTGTCCTTAACCATTTGCTTAATGGCGTCGACGGCGCGGCCGCCCTCGGCGGTATCGACGCCGGCGTCCTCATACGTCACATGCTTGCTGTCGCTCATCTGAGCCTTCCTCTCCCACTACCGTCCGCCGCGCGGGCGCCAAACGGTGCTCATAGTTGCGTTCATTTCGGCGCGCGCCATAACAGCACGCGCCGTCATATCAACAAAACAGCAGGTAAAACCTACCAAAATGAACCTGTCCCTACATGGCAGGTTTTAGGCCTCGCCGTGCTTCTCTTCCCAGCTGCGGTCGTCGTATTTCTCGACCACGGCGTCGTCGTCAAAGTGCAGCGGCTTATCCAGGTTGCGGGGCTTAAAGCCCTCCATAAACTTGTCGCGGCCAAAGCTCTCGGGAATCGCCACGGGGTAGCGGCCGGTAAAGCACGCATCGCAGTAACCGCCCTTGGGCATGACCTTCAGCAGGCCCTCGACCGAAAGGAAGGCCAGCGAATCGGCGCCGATATACTCGCAGATCTCATCGACCGTCTTGTTGGCGCTGATAAGCTGCGACTGCACGTCGGTATCGATACCGTAGAAGCACGGCCAGATGACCTCGGGCGAGTTGATGCGGATGTGAATCTCCTTGGCGCCGGCGTTGCGCAGCATCTTGACGAGCTGCACCATGGTGGTGCCGCGGACGATGGAGTCGTCAATGACGACCAGGCGCTTGCCCTCGATGTTGTCGCGCAGTGGGTTGAGCTTCATACGCACGCCCATGGCACGCAGCTCCTGCGTAGGCTCGATAAACGTACGGCCCACATAGCGATTCTTGATGAGGCCCTCGCCAAAGGGAATACCGCTCTCGTGCGAATACCCCTCCGCGGGCGGCAGGCCGGAGTCGGGCACGCCGATGACCAGGTCGGCCTCGACGGGCTCCTCATGTGCCAGCTGACGACCCATGTCATAACGGCAGGCGTAGACGCTCTTGCCGTTCATGATGGAATCGGGGCGAGCAAAGTAGACCTGCTCAAAAATGCAGTTAGCAGGCTCTTCGGCGGCAGGCACGCCCTGCTCGGACACAAGGCCCTCGGCGCTGATGCGCAAAATCTCACCGGGACGGACGTCGCGGACGTACTCGGCGCCCACGATATCGAGCGCGCAGGTCTCGGAGGCAACGACCCAGCCGCCGGCGCGCGTGACATGGGTGGTGGCGTCGACCGTCGCGGCGCCGTCCTGCGACGGCAGCTGCGAAACGGATGCGGCATCGGCCTGGTCCAGGCCCTCATCCACCAGCTTGCCCAGCACGAGCGGGCGAATGCC
This sequence comes from Collinsella sp., assembly GCA_022713905.1. Classification (GTDB taxonomy): domain Bacteria; phylum Actinomycetota; class Coriobacteriia; order Coriobacteriales; family Coriobacteriaceae; genus Collinsella. Next base: position 4,349 of record JAIHTM010000138.1, on the reverse strand, counting down.
GTGCGGATCGCGGAATGCGTAGAGCGCCTGCTCGTTGATGAGCGTCATGGCGTAGCCGCCGCGCACGAGCTCCATGGTCTTGCGAATGCCCTCGCGCAGATGGCCAGTACGCTGAGTAAAGTAGCCGATGAGTTTGGTCGCGACCTCGGAATCCGAGTTGGAGAGGAACGGTACGCCCAGCTCGATCAGCTGGCGACGCAGCTCGTCGGTGTTGACGAGGGTGCCGTTGTGCGCGAGCGCGATAATGACGCTATTGATGGTAGAGAGGTGCGGCTGAGAGGCTTCCCAGCTCTTGGCGCCGGCGGTGCCGTAGCGCACATGACCCACGGCCAGCTGACCGGAGAGCGTCGACAAATCGGCATTGGAGAACACACGGTCGAGCAGGCCCAGATCCTTGCGGACCATAACCGTACCGCCGTCACCAACAGCGATTCCCGCCGATTCTTGGCCACGGTGCTGCAGTGCACGCAGGCCAAAGTACGTCAGTCGAGCCACGTCGCGATCGGGCGCCCACACACCAAAAATGCCGCATTCCTCATGCAGCTGGTCGGAGTCCGGATCATACGTCGACATGGTGTTCACCTGTCCCGCGGCACGCTCGGCCGCGCGGATGGTTTCTTGAGACATGGCATCCCCTCAGAGCCTCGTATTTTTGGCGTTACCCGCCTTATTATACGCACGGCGCGACGCGCTCCCCGGCGCATGAGCAGCGCTTTTTAAAAGCCCACCGAGCTAATAATCAGTTTTGTTGCCAAACATTTTATCGGTCTGTCCAGTGCAAGCGCCCGCGCCCCCAGATGGCCGCCGCGTCCACCGTTGGGGATTACAAAGTTGCAATTGGGACGTTCGTCCTGTCTTTTGGCAGGTCGGCGGCGTATCCTTATAACCTACAACAAAGCGAGAAAGGTTCTGTATGGATCGAAACGAACTCGACCCCAGCGTCCCCAGCGCCACGGAGGTCAAGAAGATCCCCCTCATCATTAAGGTGTACGCCGTCCTGTGCATCCTTTCCGGCGTGGGCACGCTCCCGTCGGTCGCTGCCTTTATGTGGCAGGTCATCACGGCACTTGTTAACGGCAACGCCACCGAAAAGCTCGGCGACAACACGCTCGTCGCAGTCGGCCTTATCGTCGCCGGCATCATGCTCTCTGCGGCAAGTGCCGTCATCCTAATCATCTTTGGCCTGGACCTTATCAAAAACCAGCGCCGCAACGCCGCCCGCCTGTCCTACATCCTTATTGCATTCACCGTCGTCGAGCTTTTGGTCGACGTGATGCTCCAGGGCATCGGGCCCTTCCTGCTGCGTCCCGCGATCCAGCTCGGCGTCCTCGTTGCACTTTCGGCAACCGTCGACCCCACGCTGCGCCAGGAGCGCGAACTGCAGCGCCGCCTGCAGGAGATGCTCGACCGCGACGCCGCGGCAGAGGGCATGCTCGGCCGCGATGAAACCGGCGAGGGCTACATCAAGCTCAACTACTTCAACCTGTTCTGGGTGTTCTTTGTCTGCTGCATACTCGGCCTGATCGCCGAGGACATCTGGCACATGACGGTCGACGACCCGGGCGTCTATCAGAACCGCGCCGGCATGCTGTTTGGCCCCTTCAGCCCCATCTACGGATTTGGCGCCGTGCTCATGACCATGGTGCTTAACCGCTTCTACAAAAAGAACCCCATCATCATTTTCCTGGTGAGCGCCCTACTCGGCGCCAGCTTTGAGGTGTTCGTGGGCTGGTTTATGCAGACCGCGTTTGGCGTGGTCTCGTGGAGCTACTCGCACATAACGCTGTTTGGCACGCCCGACCCACTCGCCGTCCTTACGGGCGGACGCACCTGCACGGGCTTTGCCTGCCTGTGGGGCCTGGGTGGCCTTATCTGGATCAAGCTGCTGCTGCCGAGGCTGCTCAAGCTCATCAACATGATTCCGTGGAAGAGTCGCTACTCGGCTACCGTCATCTTTACCGTCATTATGCTGGTCGACGGCATCATGACGCTACAGTCGCTCGACTACTGGTACCAGCGCGTCAACGGCACGGAGCCGGATATTCCCGTCGCGCAGTTCTACGGCAAGTATTTCGATAACGATTACATGGAGAACCGCTTCCAGAGCATGACCATGAGCCCCAAGGATGCGACGCGCGTGTAGCGCCACGCAATGCCGAGATTTTTCAACGCACAGAAAAGCCCACTGGCAGACTGATTGAACTGCCAGCGGGCTTTTTGTTGGCGAGTGCTGCTGCCGGCCTTACGCCTCGCGCTCGACCTCGCTCACACACTCATTTTTGATGGTACCGACGAGCGCCTGCAGCGCATCGACGACATGCGGGCGAATGTCTCCGCCAATGAGTACGAGCATGATGTCGTCGCCCACGGTAAGCTCGCCACTCGCCAGCCACACGCGCACATAGCCGATACCCGGCATCGCGCGCGTTGCCTCGATAGCGGCCTGCACCTTTTCGGCATCGAAGCCAAACACCATGCCGCCCACCTTATGCCCAGGCGCCACACCATCTGTCTCGACCCCACGCACCTCGGCCTTGGGCGTCGCACGCACCACGCCGTTGTGTGTCAGGTACATCCCACAATCAGCCGCCGAAACATCGGCCTTGGCTTCGCGCAGCCAAGCATCAACCGAAGGCATCGATTTGCCGCTTTCAAGCATCATTTCTCCTTTTGATTTCCAGGGTAGTCTTTTTGGGACGGGGCCCGGACACTTTATTCCTCGACCGGCGTGAGCACCATGACAGCACGCGTGTTGCTCAGCGATAACGAACGGCAGGTCACAAGCGTTACGACCTTGGTTGCCGAAGCGGCACGATCGCTGGCATCGCTCGCCACGGCAGAGGCACCGTCGAGCATCTCGGACAGATAATTCTTCAGTCCGTCATCGCCCTCAAAGTTGGGCGTGCGCGCCTTGGCATACGTGTCCTCGACCACCTTGGTCGCCAGCGGACGCAGCTTATACGTCGCGTCACGTGTGATGTAGTACACGTAGTCCATGCTGTCGAACGTCGCTTGATCGGTCGTATCCGAAATCACGTTGAACATCGAACCGTCGTTCATATGATGACCGTAAATCGTGGTCTGCTGATCCACCATGCCCGGCGCGGTATCGTCGCTATCCAAAAAGATGGCGCCCGACGCATTGGCCGTACCGTCAAACAGCGTGTTAAGGTACTTGGAGTTGTTGTTGGTCTGCACCACGGGGTAGTTGATATTGGTGCCGGGCGCGTAAATCCAACCCACAACCTCGGGATTTGTCTGGGCAAGCGCATTGAAGTCGATAATTGGCACGCCACTGGCGTCCTTGTCGCTCACATATTGCTTTTCGATTTTTTGATACGACTCGCTCGCCTGCTTATAGCCAATCTGCGCGTTGATAAAGATGGCGGCCGCAGCAACGATCAGGCCAATGCCGATGATGATGAGCAGAATGGGAATGACGGAGCGGCGCTTTTTGCGCGGCGGCTCGGTATAGCTCGATGGCGCGGTATGCGCCGAAGAGCGAGGCGACTTCTTGGCCGCACTGTATGACGAGGGGCGATATGCAGCAGGTGCATCCTGACGACGATGCTTCGCCGGCGTCACGGGGCGCGGCGCGCGTGGCTGCTGAGGAGAGGATATCCGACCCTGCTGCGGCACGCGAGCTGCTCCCGACTTGGCTGGATCGGGAATCCGAGAAGCCGAAAAACGCTTTCCCTGATAGTCGGACATGGCTCTCCTTATGCTACAAATGGACTGGCAGAGCGCTTAGGCGTCAGCCATCTCCTGCTTCATCTTCTCGATAACCTTGCGGTACTCGGGGTCGCATGCGCCCAGAATCTGCGTGGCGTAAATGGCAGCGTTCTTGGCACCGTTGATGGCCACACAGGCAACGGGCACGCCCGAAGGCATCTGCACCATCGACAGCAGCGAGTCCATACCACCCAGATCGCTCGTCTTCATAGGCACGCCGATAACCGGCAGCGGCGTAAACGCAGCCACGACACCACCCAGGTGAGCAGCCTTGCCGGCGGCGGCGATAATCACCTTGATGCCGCGGTCGGCAGCAGTCGAGGCCCACTCATGGACCTTCGCCGGCGTGCGATGCGCGCTTGCAATGACGAGCTCATAGGGCACGCCCAGTGCCTCGAGCTCGGCAGTGCAACCTTCCATAACGCCCAGATCGGACTTGGAGCCCATGATGATCCCGACAACCGGCTTCTGATCTGCCATAAACAAAGACCTCCTGTTGAGAGCGGTGACGCGGCGAATCCGCGACCCTTAACTACTGAGAGTAGTATAGCCGCTCCCGTCCCTGCGGTCTGCGTGGTGCTTTGCGGGCGGGCCAGGCTTTATCTTCACTCCGGTTG
>JAIHTM010000137.1 GCA_022713905.1 Collinsella sp. | reverse complement strand
TCTTAAGGTCGATCTCCTCGTGCGCCACGTTAAAGTCGCCGCAGGTCACGACGGGTTTGCCGGTCTCCCGCTCGAGCGCGTTCAAAAAGCCGCGGTAAGCATCGTCCCAGGCCATGCGTACGTCGATGCGGGCGAGTTCATTTTGGGCGTTGGGCGTATAGACGTCGACAAACCAAAACTTGTCGAACTCGAGCGCGCAGACGCGGCCCTCGGTTACGGCTTGGGCGACGAGTGCGGCCGCCTCACCCTCGCCGGCGTAGGGTAGCAGCGCGTCGGCGTGCAGCACGCGCAGCGGCTCCTGGCGGCTAAAGACCGCGGTGCCCGAATAGCCTTTACGCTCGGCGTAGCTCCAGGTTTGGTGATAGCCGGGCAGGTCAATATCGACCTGGCCTTCTTGCAGCTTGGTCTCTTGCAGCGCCAGGATATCGACGTCGAGTTCTTGCGCGATCTGGATAAAGCTCGGGTCCTTTTTGAGCACGGCGCGCAGGCCGTTGACGTTCCACGAGGCGAAAGTGTAAGTCTGAGGCATGGTGTCCTTTCGACGGGGTTGGCAGGCTTAAGATTAGCGCAACAGGGGCGGGGCGGGCTCCGCGCATGCTGACTTAAAGGCCGCATGCTGGGACGTCGCCCAACGCTGCCCGACTAACAAGGACGGAGGACTCATATGACGCAAGCGATAACAGATCCCAGGCAGGCCTCCGCCGCGCTGGCGGAGCTGTTCAATAACCACGAGCGCGTGGTGTTCTTTGGCGGTGCAGGTGTTTCCACGGCAAGCGGCATCCCCGATTTTCGCAGCGTTGACGGCCTGTATCACCAGCAGTTTGCCTATCCGCCCGAGACCATGCTCTCGCACAGCTTTTACGAGACACATCCGGCGGAGTTCTTCGACTTTTACCGCACCAAGATGATTGCGCTTAACGCTAAGCCCAACCGCTGCCACACCAAGCTGGCCGAGCTGGAGCGCGCCGGCAAGCTTGATGTCGTGGTGACGCAAAACATCGACGGCTTGCATCAGATGGCGGGCTCGCAGTGCGTGTTTGAGTTGCACGGATCGGTCCATCGCAACATTTGCCAGTCGTGCGGCGCGGTCTATAGCGCCGAGTGGATTTGCTCGCGCGAGCACGAGGACGCCGCGGGCGTGCCCGTGTGCCCCGCGTGCGGTGGTCGCATCAAGCCCGATGTGGTGCTCTACGAGGAGCCGCTCGACGAGCATGTGCTGACCGGTGCCGTTGCCGCCATCGCCGCGGCCGATGCCCTCATTGTAGGCGGGACCTCGCTCGTGGTGTATCCGGCGGCGGGCCTTACACGCTACTTTACCGGCGATACACTGGCCATATGCAACCTTGCCCCCACCGATCAGGATGCAAATGCCGACCTGCTGATTTCTTGCGACATCGCGGCCGCGTTTGCGTTCTAGCCCGCGTGCGCGGATACAATAGAAAGACTGAGTGCAAAGCGACCCCGCCGCCAGCTCCCCAAGCTCGGCGGCGTGGGCATTTTAGGAGGATGTTCATGGCGAACGATAGCAAGACATGGCGGTGCGGAAAGTACGAGCTCAGCTTTGACCGTCCGCGCATCATGGGCGTCCTCAACGTGACGCCCGATTCGTTTAGCGATGGCGGCGAGCACTTCGATCCGGATGCCGCGATTGAGTACGGCTTGGCGATGCTCGACGCCGGTGCCGACATCATCGACGTGGGCGGCGAGTCCACGCGCCCCGGCTTTACCCCGGTCAACCCCGACGAGGAGGCCCGCCGTGTGCTGCCCGTGGTGCGCGCACTGGCCAAGGAGGGCGCCATCGTCTCGATTGACACGCGTCATGTGGCGGTTGCCAAGGCGGCCGTGCGCTGCGGAGCCTCGATCGTCAACGATGTGACCGGCTTCACCGACCCCAAGATGGTCGAGTTTGTTAAGACGAGCGCTTGCGGCGTCATCGTGATGCACGCCGGCGAGGTCGCTGCTCCCGCGCGCACGCACGCGACGGTGCAGCTCGATACCTCGGCCGCGGCGTTTGTTGCCGAGAAGGCGCGCGAAGCGGCTGCCGAGGCCGCGCGCGAGGCCGAAAAGCCGGGCCGCCGCCGTCGTGGCAAGCTGCTGGGCGAGCCTAAGTCGGAGGCCAAGCTTCCGGGCGGCGTGGTGCAGCCCTCGCTGCCGTTTGGCGACCCGGAGCCCGCAGCCGAACAGGAGACGCCGGCCGCCGAGCAGGCTGCCCCCGCCGCCGAGACCGTCGCGCCCGAGGTCACGCCCGCTGCCGCCGAGACGGAGCCGGAGCCCAGCGACCACCTGGTCGCCATGATGCGCCGCAGCGCCCGCCGCGAGGAAGCCTACGTGCCCACCTCGCAGCTCCGCCGCTTTACCCTGCCCGATTCGGCGCCCATCATGCGCCGCGTCATGGGATTCCTTTCCGACCAGGCCCGCACGCTCATCCATGCCGGCGTGTCGCGTGACCGCATCTGCATCGACCCCGGTCCGGGCTTTGGCAAGTCGGCTAACGAGGATATCGTCATCCAGCGCGAGACCGCCAAGATGGCATCGCTGGGCTATCCGCTCATGTGCGCCGTGTCGCGCAAGCGCTTTGTGGGCGCCGTCTCGGGCGTGACCGAGGCCGCCGAGCGCGATGCCGCCACGTTTGGTGTGTGCCTGGGTGCGATCCAGGCCGGCGCCAACATCGTGCGCGTGCACGACGTCGCCGGCTTTGCGCAGTTCCTGAACGGCTACTGGGCCGTTGCCAAGCCGCAGCCGCGCCGCGCGTTTGTGGCCGTGGGCTCCAACCTGGGGCATCGCTGTGACAACATCCGCGCCGCGCGCGACATGATCGCCGAGATTCCGCTCACCTGCGTGTCCAACTGCTCGCGCATCTACGAGAGCGAGCCTGCCTACGAGACGCGCCAAGACGCGTTCGCCAACGCCGTCATCGAGATCAAGACCGAGCTGGCGCCACTGGTGCTGCTCGACGAGCTCATGAAGATCGAGGCCGAGCTGGGCCGCGACCGTTCCAAAAAGGCCAAGGCCAACGGCCCGCGCACTATCGACCTGGACCTGCTGTGGATGGATGGCGAGACCCACGGCGGCAAAAAACTGCGCCTGCCGCATCCGCTGATCGGCGAGCGCGACTTTGTGCTGGTGCCGCTCGAGGACCTGATGCACGACCCGGCGCGGTTCTTCCGCTACAACGGCGTCGAGGTCAAGGAGCCCGAGGACCGCGTGGGCCATATCGTGGGCGAATTGGGGCGCATGTAGATGATCGAGATGAATGCTGTTGCCGCTGGTACCGAGCTCGACGCGGCGCGTGACGCGGGCCGCGAGGGCGTGTCCGCGGGCTGGTGCGCGTGGAGCGCGGGCGATGCTTCGCTGACGTTTTCGCTGGTTGTGCGCCCCGATGTGAATATGCACGCCTTCCACGGCCTGCCGTTTGTGGCGGCGATGGGCATGATGGACGCGCTCGTGGGCACGGCTTCGGCGCCGGGCCTGGGCCTTGCCGGTAAGGTGGGTATCCAGTGGCCGAGCGATATCGTGTGCGGTGCGCCTGCGTTTGAGACGTCGCTCGCGCGTGTTGCCGTGAACGGCGGTGCCGGTGCTGCGGGCATGTTTGCCGCGGCGACGGTTGATATTGAGCGTGCGGCGCTGGGTGAGCTTGGCGTGGATATGGCAGATGAGGCGCTGGTCGAGGCATTGGCAGCCGCCGTGCTGGCCCGCGTGGATACCTGGGCTGCCGTCGCGAACACCCCGCAGGGCGCTGCCGGCCCGCTGGCTCCGGTGCTGGGCGAGTACTTTGACATGGTGCCACTGCTGGGTCGTCAGGTCGCGGCGGTGTCGCCCAACGGTTTGCCGCTTGCGGTCGGTGTGTTTGCGGGCCTGGACATCTGGGGTCGCGCGACCATCAAGACTGATGCCGGCGAGCAGGAGTTTCCGCCCGAGGCCGTACGGATTCGCGGACTGTAACGCGAGGCGCCCGCGTTCAAAGATAGCGATGATAACAAGACCCTCCTCGGCTGTGCCGGGGAGGGTCTTGCTTGTCTGGGGAATGGGTTGTCAGCACCCTATTCCTCAAAACTGAAAATCTTTCGATTTTGAGGAATAGAATTAAGCCAGCTCGGCCTTTAACGAGGTATATTCGTTGCAGAGTCTATTCCTCAAAACTGAATAATTTTCGTTTTTGAGGAATAGCGATAGAAGACCGCAGGGAGGCACCAATGAAACTCATCAATAGAACGTCATATATGGACACGTTGACGAGCCTTATTGGCGTACCGGACATCAAGGTCATAACGGGCATTCGCCGTAGCGGTAAGTCAAAATTGCTCGAGGCCCTCCGCGATTACGTGGAGGCAAATCTGTCCAATTCGAATGTCATCCATATCAATTACAACCTCGACGAGTTCGAGGGCCTGCTCGAATATCATGCCCTGCTCGCCTATGTGAAAGAGCATCGAGTGTCCGACAAGCAAAACTTCCTGCTTATCGACGAGGTTCAGATGTGCGACGGCTTTGAACGCGCGATCAACAGCCTCCATGCATCCGAGCAGTACGACATCTTCATCACCGGATCGAACGCCTTTTTGCTGTCGAGCGATCTGTCGACGCTCTTTACGGGGCGCACGTTCGAGATCGAGGTTTTCCCATTCTCGTTTGAGGAGTATCGCTTCTATAGTGACGAGGGCGAGGTCGATCGCGACTTCGATGAGTACGCGAGAACCGGCGGTATGTCCGGCTCTTACCCTTATCCACTGCAGGAGCAGCGCTACCAATATCTCTCCAATGTCTTCAAAACGCTCATCGTGAGGGATATCGTGCAGCGGCATAACGTGAGAAACGAATCGGCACTGCTGCGCATTGCCGATTACATGATGGACAACGTCTCCAACATAACGTCGGCACGCAACATTACAGATGTTTTGAATGCGGATGGGCTAAAGATTACGAACAAGACGGTCGGCACGTACATGGGGTACCTGTGCGATGCGTTTGCCTTCTATAAAGTTCGTCGGTACGACATTCGCGGCAAAAAATACCTTAAGAGCGGCGAGAAGTATTACCTGGCAGACCACGCGTTCAAATACGCACTGCTTGGTACACGTGATATGGATTGGGGACGCGTATACGAGAACATGGTGGCAATCGAGCTGCTGCGCCGCGGATACGAGGTGTACGTCGGCGTGCTCTATAAAAAGGAAATAGACTTTGTAGCAATCAAGCGGAGCGAGAAACTCTACATTCAAGTGAGCGACGACATCAGCTCGGATAAGACATTTGAACGCGAGATTTCGCCACTGCTGAGCATTGGCGATGCGTATCCCAAGATGGTTCTCGCCCGCACGCATCATGAGGCCACGGATCGCGACGGAGTGCGGATCGTGGACCTGGCGAGGTGGCTGTGCGGCGAGGCCTAGCAGAAAGTCCTATTCCTCAAAACTGAATAATTTTCGTTTTTGAGGAATAGGACCGAGGCATTGCCTAGTTCGCCGCTCGCGCTCGTGCTCGACTTAAACCCCGCCTTACCCCTGCTCCTGCATGCGGCGGTAGATTTCGCAGATACCCTTGATGGTGAGCTGTCCGTCGACCACGTCGAAGGCATCGGTCGAATCGGCGACGATGCCGGCGAGACCGCCTGTGGCGATAACGGTGGCATCCTCGCGGCCCAGCTCGCGCTTCATGCGCGCGACCAGGCCCTCAGCCATGGCGGCGGCGCCCGTTACGGCGCCGACCTTGATGCACTCCTCGGTATCGCGGCCGATGGCGTGCTCGGGCGCCTCGAGCGGAACGCTGGCGAGCTTGGCGGCACGGGCGGCAAGCGCGTCCATGGAGATGCGGATGCCCGGCGCGATCGCTCCGCCAATGTAATAACCGTCCTCGTCGATGACGTCGATATTGGTCGCGGTGCCAAAGTCCACCACGATTGCCGGCGCGCCGTAGAAAGTTTCGGCCGCAACGGCGTTGGCGACGCGGTCGGCACCTACGGCCTGGGGGCGCGCCGCGCGCAGCTTGGTCACGGCGGCCGTCTGCGGCCCGATGACGATGGCGTCCGCCGCGATGCGGTCGGCCACGGCGTGCCACTCGCGCGAGAGCTGCGGCACCACGCCGGCAAAGGCGATCGCGTCGACCGCGTCGAGTGAGAGGTCGTACATCTTAAAGAAGCCCATCAGGCGCACGTGGATCTCGTCGGCGGTATAGGAGCGGTCGGTGGGCATGCGCCACGACTGCACCAGCTCGTCTCCGTCAAACAGACCCATGGCCGTCTGCGTGTTTCCCATATCGATAGCGAGCAGCATGTCTACTCCCGGTGTTGGCGTAAATGGACGCGCACCATTGTATACGCGCCGCCGACGGCGCTCGGCTGCGATTCGTTTACGGTGATAGGGGCTGAGGGGTTTAAATATGAAGGAATTATGCTCTACGAGATTTTCCTTGCCGTTTACCGAACTCCCACGTAATATTCTTTCTTGCGCACATGAGGCGCCCAGACATTGCGGGGTGGAGCAGTCTGGTAGCTCGCCGGGCTCATAACCCGGAGGTCGTAGGTTCAAATCCTGCCCCCGCGACCAAGAACTTGCAGCTCGTCGGCCTAGCCGGCGAGCTTTTTTGTTATTCCGGGACCGTGTTTTCGGTCCAATTCTCAGCCTCTCAAACAAAATCTCGATCTGTAACATCTAGACCCGATTTGGGCGGCTAGGTGTTACAGATTGAGATGTTTCGGCAGGACGGTCTCCGTTTGTCTAGATCTGTAACACGAGGGACGGATTTTGCCGAGTTGTTGTTACAGATTGAGATTTTCTGGCAGGCGGGTTTGGTTTGTCTCAATCTGTAACAGGTAGGGGTCAAAAGTGGGCCTAGATGTTACAGACCTAGATTGTTAGGGACGGGTTGAGAGGAATGTCTCGATCTGTAACAGTAAGACC
>JAIHTM010000136.1 GCA_022713905.1 Collinsella sp. | reverse complement strand
CGACGTTCATTGTGGTTGTCGGAAGTTTTGTCCGGTTGGTAGGCGAAGGTAAAGACCTGGTGGGTGTGCTTTTCGGTAGCATTTTCCTGTGGGTGATTATCGGTGTTATGCCTGTTGTCGTTGCAAAAGTGGCGTGGCGTTTTGTGAGTTGAACTGAGGGTAAGTACCGATGGACGAATCAAGAAAGAAGTTTGAGGAATACGTTGCCAAAAAATTGAGATTACCATTCGAGATGATAACCGAGGCAAGAAATGGTGATAGGTACTTCGCATTTTCAAGCATGGATATTCGTCACTCCTTAAATGAGTGGTGGACTTTATGGCAGGCATCGCGAGCAGCTATTGAACTGGATATCGACTGGCCAGAATCGAATGACGACTTTTGGAAAGATGGTGAAGAAGGTGCTTATGCGATGGGTTATGAGGATGGGCGTGACAAAACGGTAATTGCAGTAATGAAAGCTATCAGAGCCGCTGGAATTAAAGAGAAGAATTTCGATGAAGCAAACAATATTCCTCCGAACTAAGCAACAACAGCAAGCCGCAATCAACGCCATCCTCGCAACACCACTCGATAAAGACAAGCCAGTCACCATCCGCATTACTGACTACAAGCGCAACCTTGACCAGAACGCAAAATTTCACGCGATGCTGGCGGATATCGCTCGTCAGGTTCAATGGTGCGATAAATGGCTAAAACCAGAACAATGGAAGGTTTTGTTGATCAGCGGTCATGCAGTGGCAACAAAACAGGAAGCTGATGTTTTGCCCGGGCTTGAAGGCGAATACGTCAACATTCGCGAAAGTAGCGCGCAGATGAGTGTGAAGCGTATGGCAAGTCTGATTGAGTACACGACAGCATGGGCTATTGGTCAGGGTGTCAGATTTACCGACAGGAGGTACGAATGAGACGACAGCGACGAAGCATCACCGACATCATCTGCGAAAACTGCAAATACCTTCCAACGAAACGCTCCAGAAATAAACGTAAGCCAATCCCAAAAGAATCTGACGTAAAAACCTTCAATTACACAGCTCACCTGTGGGATATCCGGTGGCTTAGAGAACGTGCGAGGAAAACAAGGTGATTGACCCAAATCGAAGTTACGAACAAGAAAGCGTCGAGCGGGCTTTAACGTGCGCTAACTGCGGTCAGAAGCTGCATGTGCTGGAAGTTCACATGTGTGAGCACTGCTGCGCAGAACTGATGAGCGATCCGAATAGCTCAATGTACGAGGAAGAAGACGATGAGTGATTTCTCTGAGCTTATTTCCTTCAAAAAAGACAGAGAAGAAATGCGGACTGAATCTGTCTATTACGTTCAACACCGGAATAAACGCTCGGTGCTTGATCAGGAGTTGGTTATTACCGGAGACCTGGCATTCAGAACATATAAGGCCAGCATGGAAATGAAGGATTTCCCTAAATGTGGTTCTGAAAGAGAAGCCGCGTTAAAGCTGGCTGAGTGGATGCAGAGAATGGCTGCTGCAATTGAGAATTACTGGAGCGAACCATAATGGCTAACCTACGCAAAGAAGCACGCGGCAGAGAATGCCAGGTACGTATTTACGGCATATGCAATGGCAATCCTGAAACTACAGTTCTGGCACATTACCGGATGGCTGGAATTTGCGGAACTGGAATGAAGCCTGACGACCTGATCGGCGCATGGGCTTGTAGTGACTGCCACGCGGAGATCGACCGACGCACCCGGATTCTCGACAACAAAGACGCCAGACTTTACCACCTCGAAGGCGTGATCAGGACGCAGGCGATACTGCTGAGGGAGGGGAAGATTAAGCCATGAACGAATATCAGTTTGTGCTTCCATACCCGCCGTCGGTGAATACCTACTGGCGAAGACGGGGAAGCCAATACTACATCAGCGATAAAGGCCAGAAATACCGAAAAGACGTTCAGCAAATCATCCGCCAACTTAAGTTAGACATTTTCACCAAATCACGACTCCGCATCAAAGTCATCGTAGACGTTCCGGACTCCCGCCGTCGCGACCTCGACAACATCCTGAAAGGTTTACTCGACTCCCTTATCCACGCCGGATTTGCGGAAGACGACGAGCAATTCGATGACATTCGCGTAATTCGTGGCGTGAAAGTACCAGGCGGAAGGCTTGGAATAAAAATCACCGAACTGGAGAACGCATGAACGCCACAATTCAAACGATACCAGAGCTTCTTATCCAGACACGAGGCAATCAGACCGAAGTGGCAAGGATGCTTTCCTGCGCAAGAGGAACAGTGCTCAAGTACAACCGAGACAGCAAAGGCGAGCGTCACGTAATAGTTAACGGCGTCCTGATGGTCAAACAGGGCAAAAGGGGAAGGCCATGAGACTCGAAAGCGCAGCTAAATTTCATTCGCCAAAAAGCCCGATGATGAGCGACTCACCACGGGCTACGGCTTCTGACTCTCTTTCCGGTACTGATGTGATGGCTGCTATGGGGATGGCGCAATCACAAGCCGGATTCGGAATGGCTGCATTCTGTGGTAAGCACGAACTCAGCCAGAACGACAAACAAAAGGCTATCAACTATCTGATGCAATTTGCACACAAGGTATCGGGGAAATACCGTGGCGTTGCAAAGCTTGAAGGAAATACTAAGGCAAAGGTACTGCAAGTGCTCGCAACATTCGCTTATGCGGATTATTGCCGTAGTGCCGCGACGCCGGGCGCAAGATGCAGAGATTGCCACGGTACAGGCCGTGCGGTTGATATAGCCAAAACAGAGCAGTGGGGGAGAGTTGTTGAGAAAGAGTGCGGAAGATGCAAAGGTGTCGGCTATTCAAGAATGCCAGCAAGCGCCGCATATCGCGCTGTAACGATGCTAATCCCAAACCTTACTCAACCCACCTGGTCACGCACTGTTAAGCCGCTGTATGACGCTCTGGTGGTGCAATGCCACAAAGAAGAGTCAATCGCAGACAACATTTTGAATGCGGTCACACGTTAACAGCATGATTGCCACGGATGGCAACATATTAACGGCATAATATTGACTTTTTGAATAAAGTTGGGTAAATTTGACCCAACGATGGGTTAATTCGCTCGTTGTGGTAGTGAGATGAAAAGAGGCGGCGCTTACTACCGATTCCGCCTAGTTGGTCACTTCGACGTATCGTCTGGAACTCCAACCATCGCAGGCTGAGAGGTCTGCAAAATGCAATCCCGAAACAGTTCGCAGGTAATAGTTAGAGCCTGCACAACGGTTTCGGGATTTTTTATTTGGGTCAGTCGTATAAAGGTCATTACGGAAGGCTGTTAACCTTCTTATCGTGGTTCGAGTCCACGCTGTCCCGCCAAATATGCTGGTTTAGCTCCAATGGTAGAGCGGTCGCCTTGTAAGCGAATGGGTAGCGGTTCAAGTCCGTTAACCAGCACCATAACTGAGCCGTAGCCACTGGCTATCCTGAACTCATCAGTGATAGTTACGCTGCGGCCTTCTACACATGACCTTCGTGAAAGCGGGTGGCAAGAGGCTGCGCTAACAACCTCCTGCCGTTTTGCCCGTGCATATCGGTCACGAACAAATCTGATTACTAAACACAGTAGCCTGGATTTGTTCTATCAGTAATAGACCTTATTCCTAATTAAATAGAGCAAATCCCCTTATTGGGGGTAAGACATGAAGATGCCAGAAAAACATGACCTGTTAGCCGCCATTCTCGCGGCAAAGGAACAAGGCATCGGGGCAATCCTTGCGTTTGCAATGGCGTACCTTCGCGGCAGATATAATGGCGGTGCGTATACAAAAACAGTAATCGACGCAACGATGTGCGCCATTATCGCCTGGTTCATTCGTGACCTTCTCGACTTCGCCGGACTAAGTAGCAATCTCGCTTATATAACGAGCGTGTTCATCGGCTACATCGGTACTGACTCGATTGGTTCGCTTATCAAACGCTTCGCTGCTAAAAAAGCCGGAGTAGAAGATGGTGGAAATCAATAATCAACGTAAGGCGTTCCTCGATATGCTGGCGTGGTCAGAAGGAACAGATAACGGACGGCAGAAAACCAGAAATCACGGTTATGACGTCATTGTAGGCGGAGAGCTATTCACTGATTACTCCGATCACCCTCGCAAACTTGTCACGCTAAACCCCAAACTCAAATCAACAGCAGCCGGACGTTACCAGCTTCTTTCCCGTTGGTGGGATGCCTATCGTAAGCAGCTTGGCCTGAAAGACTTCTCTCCCAAAAGCCAGGACGCTGTTGCGCTGCAGCAGATTAAGGAACGTGGCGCTTTGCCGATGATTGATCGCGGTGATATCCGTCAGGCTATCGACCGTTGCAGCAACATCTGGGCTTCACTGCCGGGGGCTGGTTATGGTCAGTTCGAGCATAAGGCTGACAGCCTGATTGCAAAATTCAAAGAGGCTGGCGGAACGGTCAGAGAGATTGAGGTATGAGCAGAGTCACCGCGATTATCTCTGCTCTGGTTATCTGCATCATCGTCTGCCTGTCATGGGCTGTTAATCATTACCGTGATAACGCCATCGCCTACAAAGAACAGCGTGATAAAAAAGTCAGTGAGCTGAAGCAGGCGGCCGCCACCATTACTGACATGCAGCGACGCCAGCGTGCTGCTGATGCACTCGATGCTAAATACACGAAGGAGTTAGCTGATGCGAAAGCTGAAAATGATGCTCTTCGGCGCAAGCTTGATAATGGTGGCAGGGTGCTCGTCAAAGGAAAATGCCCTGTGCCATCCTCAGCCGAAACCTCCGGCGCCTCCGGCATGGGCAATGATGCCACCGTCGAACTCTCTCCAGTTGCTGGACGAAACGTTCTCGGTGTCCGGGACGGAATTATCCGCGACCAAACAGCACTGAGAACGCTTCAGGAATACATCAGGACGCAATGCCTTCGATGATAGCGATAATTTTACTCATCATCCTTCACATCTGGCTCTGTAGACAGGGTGATGATCACTTCTGGAGTGAATCCAGATTAAACATCTCATTGCTGATGCTTGATATTGAGCATCTTGCGCGCAGTAAGGGGCTGCGTTGAGATAAGAGCCAGTTCATTACAAATACCAGGATTTAGCCTCGCATTCGCGGGGCTTTTTATATCTGAATTTCACAGCGCATCTCACGCGCATATTAACGAGAGCCTTTCAGTAAGCGAGCCTGAGAAATGCCGTTATAGGTGGCGACCTCTCTCGGGCGGCTTTTCTGTGAGACAGGCTCACTTTCTAAAAGGTAAAGACGCTATGAATAATCATTCAGTTATTCCAGCCTTCGACTTCCGAGAAATGGTGCAAGCCAAAAACGGAGAGGTCGTTACCACATCCAGAAAAATTGCCAAGTACTTCGGCAAGCGACACGGTGATGTTCTCAGGAAAATCGAGCAGGTTAAGGCTGATTGCTCGCGTGAGTTTAGCCAACGCAATTTTGCGTCGGCTGATTATATCGATGAGCAGGGCAAGGTTCGCCCGATGTACAGCCTGACGAAAGATGGCTGGATCATGGTTGTGATGGGGTTCACCGGGAAAGCTGCTGCGGCAATCAAGGAGAGCTATATCGCAGCATTCAACTGGATGGCAGAGCAACTGAGCCGCCGCATGGCAATTGGCGAAGAAATGCAGCACCGCTACGCCATCAAAGAAACACGCTCAAAGCTGAAAGGTACGATCGGCAGTCGGTTAATGAACGAACGGAAGAAAGAGAAGCGTGTCCTGGCTGTCGAGCATGAATACATCTTGCAGGTGACACAGCCTGAACTGCTGATTAATTGAAGATGTCATTACAAAGCCTATCTACGGGTGGGCTTGATAATGAAACCGGAGTTAATTTCTGGTCACTAATTAACGGCAGTACAGCGAAACAACCCAAGCCAGTAAGTGGGGAAATAACACTGGCAGCCACTGAAAGATGAACCTCCTGCCTTATGGCAAAAAAGATTCTTTGTGGTGGCGGACTGATGGAAAGACATCGGTTATTGCAGAGACCATTCAATGAGTGGTCTCGACAATGGCTTATACCCTACACGGGATAACTTAACTGATATCCCTTTTAACGGATAAACGGAGCCAACAATGGCAGAGATTATTCCCATGACTGAAGAACAGAAATTCCAGTTAGAGATTTACAAGCTGGTCATGAACCAGAACGCAGCCGCAGAAGAAGCATTTCAATTCATCGGCACTGACGAGTTGAAGCTTGAGCTATTCAAAATTCACTTCCAGTCAGGCGGCGCTAATTCAGATATCACTACCCGCACTATCGAAGCGGTGCGTAAATCGAAGGAAGCGTTATACCTGTTCACCACCGGAGCATAAACATGGCGCGCCCAACAAAGTATCAAGAGGCGTATGCCGAACAGGCACGCAAACTGTGCTTGCTGGGCTACACCGATGCAGAGCTTGCTGATTTCTTCGAAGTCAGTGAGTCAACTATTAACAAGTGGAAGCTTGATTATCCTGAGTTTTCGGAGTCCATAAAAAAGGGTAAGGCCGTCGCTGATGCAGAAGTTAGTGACCGTCTTTATCAACGCGCTATGGGCTTCGTGGCTCCAGACATCGATATTCGTGTTATTGAAAACAGAATTGTCGAAACTCCGCTTGAGAAGTATTACCCGCCTGATACAACTGCCGCCATCTTCTGGCTTAAGAACCGACAGAAGGATAAATGGCGCGACAAGGTTGATCACGAGCTAACAGGCAAAGACGGCGGCGCAATTCAGATTGAAACATCACCGATGAGCACTCTGTTCGGAAAATGACCTCGATTAATCCTATCTTTGAACCGTTCATTGAGGCGCATCGCTACAAAGTCGCCAAAGGCGGTCGAGGTAGCGGTAAATCATGGGCAATTGCGAGGCTGCTTGTTGAAGCGGCGCGTCGTCAGCCAGTGCGTATTCTTTGCGCTCGTGAACTGCAAAACAGTATCAGCGATTCGGTAATCCGGCTGCTTGAAGACACCAT
>JAIHTM010000135.1 GCA_022713905.1 Collinsella sp. | reverse complement strand
CCCCTAAGCGAGCAAGGTGACGTGAAAGAGGAGGGCATTGACCTTCTGGTCATGCCCGACGATTGAACGTCAGATTGCCGCTCTGGGTCGTTTACAGCGTCGACTTGTTACGCGGTTTGTCAAAACCGCGTAACTATTAAAGCTGGCGCAGGCCTTCCTCGAGACCGGTCTTGCTGTCGGTCTTCTCGTCGCGCATCTTGATAACGCGGGCAGGAACGCCGGCTACGACGGCGCCGGCAGGAACGTCCTCGACGCATACGGCACCGGCGGCCACGACGGCGCCCTTGCCCACGCGCACGCCCTCCAGGACCACGGCGTTGGCGCCAATCATGACATCGTCCTCGATGATGACGGGCGTGGCGCTTGCGGGCTCAACGACGCCTGCCAGCACGGTGCCGGCGCCGATGTGGCAGTTCTTGCCCACGGTGGCGCGGCCGCCCAGCACGGCGCCCATATCGATCATGGAACCTTCGCCGATGACGGAGCCGATGTTGATGATGGCACCCATCATGATGACGGCACGGTCGCCGATCTCGACGCGGTCGCGGATGATCGCGCCCGGCTCGATGCGAGCGTTGATGCCCTTAAGGTCGAGCATGGGCACGGCGGAGTTGCGGCAGTCATTCTCGACGTCGTAGTAATCGATGGAATCGGCGTTGGCGTCCAGGATGGCCTTAAGCTCATCCCAGTCGCCAAAGACGGTCTTGCCACGACGACCGCCGTAGACATGCGCGTCGCCCCAGGCAACCTTCATGCCGGGCTTCTCGCGCACATACAGCTTGACGGGCGTCTTTTTAGGCGCGGTGGCGATGTAGTTGATAATCTCCTGTGCATCCATCTCGGCTGCATTGCTCATTTGCTGTTTCTCCTTTGGGTGGATCCGGTTGATACCTGGTTAGGCAAACATGACCTGGTCGAACGTATAGAAGCCAGGCTCGCGGGTGACGAGCTTCTGCGCGGCTGCCAGCGCGCCGTTGACAAAGATCTGACGGCTCGTGGCGCGGTGCGTGAGCGTGACCTCCTCGTCCTGACCAAAGAAACTCACTTCGTGCACGCCGGCGACGGTGCCGCCGCGCAGCGAGTGCATGCCGATCTCCTTGGGGTCACGCGCTCCGCACATACCCTCGCGGCCATAGACGGGGTGGTAGCCTGCCTCGGGCTCAGCTTCGACGACGGCGTCGAGCAACAACTTGGCAGTGCCGCTGGGGGCGTCGACCTTTTGGTTGTGGTGCGTCTCGACAATCTCGCAGTCAAAGCCGGGCAGCTCGCGTGTGGCCTGTGCTACCAGATGACGCAGGGCTGCGATACCGATGGAGTAATTGCCGGAGTGCATGACACGGGCGTTCTGACCCAGCTCGCGCAGGCGATCCATCTGCTCGGGCGTATAGCCTGTGGTGCCCGAGACCAGCGCCGCGCCCGTGCGCTCGACATAGGCGACGACGGCATCGAAGGTCACGACGTTCGAGAAGTCGATGATGACGTCGGCGGCCGGTGCGCTCTCGAGCTCGGACAGATCAAAACCGATCTGGGCGACGATGTCGAAAACGGGCTCTCCGGCGGCGTCGATAACGCCCTCGGCGGTAGTGCGGATGAGCGAGCCCATACGGCCCGTTCCCATAATGACGGTCTTAATCAAGCAGACCAGCTCCCTTCAGAGCATCGGTAAGTGCAGCGCGCGTGTCGTCTGCCATGGGGCACAGCGGCATGCGGTAGTTTGCCTCGATCATACCCATCTGAGCGAGTGCTTCCTTAACGGGGATGGGGTTGACCTCGCTAAAGAGGGCGTTGATGAGCGGCTGACCGGCAATCTGGATATCACGGGCGCGCTCCACGTCGCCGTCCAGATAGGCGCGGCACATGTCGTGTACGAGCTGCGGCTGAACATCGGCCCACACGCTGATGGTGCCCGAGGCGCCCAGGCTCATGAGCGGCACGGTAAGTGCGTCCTCGCCCGAGTACATGCGGAAGTCGTCGGACAGCAGGTGGGCGATCTTGGCCGCGTAGGCGACGTTGCCCGACGCTTCCTTAATGCCCATGATGTTGGGATGTGCGGCCAGGCGCTCTACGTTGTGCTCGCTGATACCGCAGCCGCAACGACCAGGGATGTTGTACAGGATGCAGGGGATGTCCACGGCATCGGCGACGGTCTTAAAGTGCTGATAGATACCCTCTTCGTTGGACTTGTTGTAGTAGGGGGTAATGAGCAGCAGGCCATCGGCTCCCAAGCCTTGGTAGGTGAGCGACTTGGTGAGCATAGTTTGCGTGGAGTTGGAGCCCGAGCCGGCGATGACGGGGACGCGTCCTGCAACATGCTTGACCACGGCGGCGACAACGGAGTTGTCCTCGTCGTCGGTCATCGTGGCGCTCTCGCCGGTGGTGCCCAGGGTGAGGATGGCGTCGGTGCCATTTTGTAAGTGGAAATCGATAAGGCGCTCGAGTGCGTCAAAGTCGACGCTGCCGTCCTTTTTAAACGGCGTGACAAGGGCGACGATTGAGCCCTCGAGGTTGCGGATATCCATGTTCTTCTCCTTCGCTTCCGCGATCTGGATGCGTTTGTTCCATTGGGCGGCGACGGCCAGGCGCTCGTCCTGAGCGCGACGACGAGCGCTTTCGGCACGCGATTTGGCCAGCAGCTCACGGCCGCACGGCAGCACGTCGAGCGTGGCAAAATAATCGCCCGGGCGCTCGGCGCGGCGGATAAGGTCGGCCGAGCCGTCGGGGCGCAGCAGCACCTCGGCGGAGCGCAGGCGGCCGTTGTAGTTGTAGCCCATGGAGTAGCCATGCGCTCCGGTATCGTGGATCACGAGCACATCACCCATGTCGATCTGCGGTAGCTCGCGGTCGATGGCGAACTTGTCGTTGTTCTCGCACAGATTGCCCGTAATGTCGTACGTGTTTGTAACAGACGCCGCGGTCTTGTCGGCGCCACCCGGCTGGCCCATCACCGTAATGTGGTGGTAGGCGCCATACATGGCAGGGCGGATCAGGTCGACGGCGCTTGCGTCGACACCGATATAGTCCTTGTAGATCTGCTTTTCGTGGATGGCCTTGGTGACCAGGCAGCCGTAGGGGCCCATCATAAAGCGGCCCATCTCGGTGCAGATGGCCACATCGTCCATGCCGGCGGGAACCAGAATCTCGTCGTATGCCGCGTGCACTCCCTCGCCGATGGCGTGAATGTCGTTGACCTGCTGCTCGGGCAGGTAGGGGATGCCGACGCCGCCGGATAGATTGATGAAGGCGACGTGTGCGCCGGTCTCGCGCTCCAGGCGCACGGCAAGCTCAAAGAGGATGCGCGCAAGCTTGGGGTAGTAGTCGTTGGTGACGGTGTTGCTGGCAAGGAAGGCGTGGATACCAAAGTCCTCGGCGCCCTTGGCCTTGAGCGTGCGGAAGGCCTCGAAGAGCTGCTCGGTGGTCATGCCGTATTTGGAGTCGCCGGGGTTATCCATGATGCCATTGGAGAGCTGGAACAGGCCGCCCGGATTAAAACGGCAGCTGACCGTCTTGGGAATGGGGCCTGCGACGCGCTCGAAGAACTCGATGTGGCTGATGTCGTCAAAGTTGACGATGGCACCCAGCTTGTCGGCGAGCTCAAAGTCCGCCGCCGGCGTGTCGTTGGATGAGAACATGATGTCGTGTCCCGTGATGCCCAGCGAGCGGGCGATCATAAGCTCGGTATAGCTCGAGCAATCGCAGCCGCAGCCGTATTCGTTGAGAATGGAGATGAGCGCCGGGTTGGGATTGGCCTTGACGGCAAAGTACTCCTTAAAGCCCGGGTTCCATGCAAAGGCGTCGCGCACTTCCTGCATGTTGCGGCGGATGCCCGCCTCGTCGTATAGATGAAACGGCGTGGGAAACTGCTCGACGATATGCTCGAGCGTTTCCTTGTCCACAAACGGCTGCTTGGCCGCATATGCCTCGTTGGGGGTCAATGCCATGTCCCGTAAACCTCGCTATCCAGACGGCGCCATCTGCGCATCGAATCCGCATAGCGTGGACCCAATGTCCGGATAGCGCTCCCGCATTGCTGCAGACAGTCCTGCGGGTGTTTCCCGCAGGCCCACCAGGTTGTTCGTGCCTGAAAAACCCAGTTCGGCGGGTTTCGCCTCCCCGCGGGGTCAAAGCCTGCCGGCTCGCCCGCGGCTCTTCGTGCCCGCGCCTCTATCAAGTGGTAACGACCCTACCACGTTGCACTTTACCAAACAAGAGTATTCGTATATAACGTTTAAAAAATGCAGGGATATGCTAGAAACAAGGGCGTCACAATTCTGCATCACAATATTGTGTGAATGGATATGCCCCATGAAAGGATCCTTTATGACCGAGCTCCAAGAACTCCGTCGCTATCGTCGCGACCTGCATCGCATTCCGGAGCTCGACTTCGATCTTCCGCAAACCATCGCCTATATCGAGGGCGTGCTCGCCCCGCTTGCCTGCGAGGTGACCCATCCCTGTCCGAGCTGCGTCTGCGCCTTCTTCGACGCTGGCACGGGCGCCGCGCATGCCACGGCGATTCGCGCCGATATGGACGCGCTTCCCATCGCGGAGGCGACGGGCGCGGCCTTTGCCTCGACACATCCCGGAAAGATGCACGCTTGCGGACACGATGGACACATGGCCATGGCGCTTGCGGCGGCGACCTTTGTCGATCGCGCGATTCGTGAGCAACCGGGTGCCATCAAGCGCAACGTGCTCTTTGTGTTCCAGCCGGCCGAGGAGACGACCGGTGGCGCCAAGACAGTTTGTGAGAGTGGGGTGTTTGAGCGCTACGGGGCAGACCGTATCTTCGGGTTCCACGTATGGCCCGACCTGCCTGCGAACACGTTGGCGAGCTGTTCTGGTCCGCTGCTGGCGCGCTCGAGTGAAACGCACGTGCACATTCACGGGACAAGCATCCATATCGCCAAGACTTACGGCGTTCCAGTCGAGGAATCGCACGACGCGGCGCTGGCAGCAGCCAAGTTTTTGGTTGCCGAGCGCGAACTGATGGACGAGTTGGGTGCCGACGAGCCCTGCATTGGCAAGTTCGGCCTGCTGCAGGCCGGCACCGTCTGCAATGCGGTTGCGGGGGAGGCGCATGTCGCTGGCAGCCTGCGCGTGTTTACGGATGACATGTTTGACCGTGCGCGCGAGGGCGTGCGCCGTGTACTCGACGAGGCGTGCACCGAAACGGGCTGCACGTATGATCTCGACTTCGCCGAGGGCTATCCACCGGTCGATAACGACCCCGAGCTGTTTGCCAACATCATCCCTGCCTTGCCCGGGTTGCAGCTCGTTGATGAACCGCTGCTAATTGCCGAGGACTTTGCCTTCTATCAGCGCCATCTGCCGGGCGTGTTTTTCCTGCTGGGCACGGGTATGCCAGAGGACCAAGACAACCCGATCGACGCTGATGGCTGCCCAGCCTATGCCACAAGCGCTCTGCATACCGATAGCATGCTCTTCGACGAGGAAATCCTACTCAAAGGCCTCGATGCCTACAAACGATTGCTTAACTTGGAGTGACGATGAAGTGCCGACAGACTGCCGTGTATAGTCCGGGTGGGTGCGGGTGCGGTTTGCTGCTGCTTCCGGTCATCGCTGTGAGCATTGGCGTGATGTTTGTGCTTGCTGGGCTGGCTGCGGCGGCACTCGTACTGTTTATCACTGCCATCGGCGTGACGATTTGGCTTTATCGCAGTCGTGGGCAGCGCCGCGCCGACGGTAAGACCAATGTTGGATGGACCATCTTTTTAGTCGTCGCCTACCTATTGAGCATCAGCTACCTGGTGTTCTTTGTTCTAATGATGATCAGTGCCTTTACCGGGAAATCCGTTATGGTGGGTTGATGCGCTGCCAGCAGACGGTCACGCAAAGTGCGTTTGCTCGGTGTTTGGATAACTGCATTGGTCGTTTGCCGCAACCTTAGCTCTCAGCTAATGAATTCAAGTTCAATCCTTCCTACGATGTGCTGTGTACCGGCACGGTAGCCGGATCGTAGGAAGGATGAATAATGGCAAAAGAGGGAAAGAAGCCGATCGGCAAGATTGTCCTAGGCATCATCGTGGTGCTGGTTATTGCCGGTGCCGTGGGCTCTATGGGCGGCAACTCAACCGATTCGTCTGCGAGCGATTCGGCAAAACCTGCCGAGACGACACAGCAGGCTGAGGAGCAAAAAGAACCGCAAGAACCGTATACCATTGCTGACGAGGCTGAAGACACTTCCAATCAGTTTACCTATAAGATCACGGGCACGCTGACCAATAACACGGACAAGGAAAAGAGCTACATTCAGATTGAATATGTTCTGTATGATGCCGATGGCAACCAGGTTGGAACGGCTCTTGCAAACACCAATCATCTGAAGGCGGGCGGCTCCTGGAAGTTCGAGGCACTGGGTACGGTGTCTCCCGACCAGGTTGCTAGCTGGGAGCGTTCGGACGTAAGCGGTTTCTAGCATGTTGCATGCACTGGGGGAGGTGAAGTCGTATGCCCAATAAAAAGCTGACCGAGGAGTTGCTCAATGAGCTTCTCGATGCGCCGAACATCGATGGCTATATCAGGGAGCACGACTTTGCCGCCCAGTCGCTTTCGGACTACCTGAAGCAGCTGCTGCAGGAAAAGGGCTTGGAGCGCTCGCGCGTGGTTCGTATGGCCGATCTCAATGAGACCTTTGGCTATCAGATCTTTACCGGTGCGCGTCACCCGAGTCGCAATAAGGTGCTGCAGATTGCCTTTGCGATGGCGCTGACGCTCAAAGAGGCCAACCGTGCACTGACGGCTGCCGGGGTAAGCGTCCTTAACTGCAAGGATCGCCGTGATGCGATTATCATCTTTTGCATCGATCGCGGGTGCAGCCTCCAAAAGGTCAACGAGGAGCTGTATCGCTTTGGCGAGGAGACGGTGAGTTAGCGACTGATATCTGAGCCGGCGGAGCTGTCGAACAACGATGGTTGATTTCCGATCTCAGCCGAACACTTTGAGCGGATAGGCCGTTCCCGCAGCTAGCCGA